>JAKZRS010000041.1:0-32944 GCA_047518015.1 Thermodesulfobacteriota bacterium
AAATCCGCTGACGCTCGAGAATGTCCAACTGCTTGTAACTCCTGATCATGACAACCTCCTGTTCTCGTCTCGGAGATTGTCACCTTTGCTTAACTGTTTTTACAGTGTGTTTGAGAAATTATAAAATTCCCCAAACTAGATTCTTAACCAGGGTGTTGCACTTCAGAGTTGAATGGGCGCTAGTCATCGCAGGAAGCCTGCTGATTTATGCGTCAGCGCATGCATCAAGTTCTGCTGCGGCGGGTCAGGGAATCAGTCCCAAAAACGCTTATACGCAGGGCAAGACGGTCACTTTCAGCAAGCTTGTGTGCTCATCCTGCCCCGTTCAGAAAGGAGATCTGGACAGGGACCGTGCAATGAGCCTGAAAAACAGTCTTGAGGCGCGGAACATGTCAGAGAAACCCGGCACGCCTGATGACGAGAATATACAGGTGCTTTGCCCCGGCAGCGGCGCCACCGCATGCGAAAGTGGGGTGGACGAACAGGAGCTTGTTAATTCCTACCTGACACGCCGTTACAACCTGTGACAGTATCAATCTTAAACACAGTGAAAAAAGAGAGGAGATTGACTATGAAGAAATTTTATTTGATTGCCGTTGCTACGGTTGCGATTGCTTTTAGCTATGGATCGTCTGCGTTTGCAAGCGGTTCCGCATGGCTCCCCGCACCTGGAGGGGGCTCTGTCACCTTATCTTATGTGTGGCAGAATGCTGATGAATTCTATAAAGGCGAAACCAAGGGAGACACCCCTGATGGAGAAGATCTAACCCAGCAGACGGTCTGGGTCGATGGAAAGTACGGAATCTCAGATTCAATCGCACTTGACCTGCGTCTGGGTTTAGCTAGGGGTTCTTTCATTACGGGCGAGAAGATACCCGCAAGTGACGAAGAGGAAAACGGCTTGGCCGATATTGATCTTGGCGTAACTTGGCGTATCGCCGACGAAGCCGTAAGTTCAGTGCCGAGCATCGCTGTTCGCCTCGGCGGGATAAAGTCCGGAAGTTACGATACCGGTTACATCAACTCGATCGGTGATGGTGCGGAGGGTGTAGAGCTATCGGGCATAATCGGCAAATTTATTACCGACCAGATAGCCATATCGGGCGAATTTGGTTATCGCTACCGCCAGGATATTCCGGACAATATTTTCGTTAGGTTGTCAGGTGGCGTGCTGCTCATGGACAGAGTTGGGGTGAGCGTCAACTATGACATGACGAATGCGGGGTCCGGACTGGATGTTGGCGGTCCTGGTTTTGCACCTGACGGTGTTCCTCGTTTTCCTGAAACCGAAGAAGATACCCACACTCTGAGTTCCGCGTTGAGCGTGGCGGTGTCGGAGCAGGTAGGCTTGGGAATTTCTTATGGGAGAGTTATTGACGGTCGCAATACCGCGGACTCTGATATTTTCAGCGTATCTCTCGGTTACTCGTTCTAATTTGATGGAAACTAAGTTTTAAGTTTATTCCCGCGTCTGGAAATTGCGGAGCAAGCAATCAGGGACAATTGAGTCTCCAGTCGTATTCGTAATCTATTGCTCCGCTGAAACTCATCAGGCGTTTTGCAAGCTTTTCATCGGCGTAACGAGTAAGGTGTTTGATGACGCCTTGCTCGTTGTTGCCGAAGTCTTCTGCGTACCAATCGTAGATACTGGAAATGACGACGAAATCATCTTCCATGAAATCTACTCCACGGTTCTGGTTTACGTATTTGCGCGCACCGGTACTCAGCAGTGTCTCGGTGTTTTTGGCTGTAAATGCTGTTCCGCAAAGATCAGGACAACTGTAACTAGCACAGCTCAGACCGTAGTGAATGAGGGGGTTCTTCCAGATAGGGCGCAGTATGTCATTCTCGATGTTGTCCAAAGTCAGATCCTGCCCGGTTACCTTGGCATGCACTTCATCCCAGGGACCGGAGCATTCAGAGCCTGGAGTCCGGTTTTTGCATATATTGCGTATGGAATCAACCGGGAAGGCATCCGCAACTAACTTTACCGTCAGGGCGTTATAGAGATTGATCCAATACGCTTTCTGCTCCGCACGGGAATAATTTCTCGGGTCGAGTTCCTGCAAGTAGTCTAGATACTTGACCAGCTTTGAGGTGTCTTTAGCGTTTGCCTTAAGCGCAGCGTAGTCAAACTTATTAATGCCAGAGCTGTGGATACGTAAATAAACGGTCAGGATATCTTGCCAGGCACCATGATCAATCTGCCTTACACTGGTCTCATCACTGGTTGCCCAAAACGAAATCGGTTTTGCTTTGCCGGACTCCGCCCTTGCGTCGCCGGCAAACAGCACTGCGGCAATAAGAACCATGAGAATAAAACCCATACGCATCCTGTGTTTGATCCCAATGTGAACTGTACTCATGATTTTCTCTCGTCGTATTTGCGGGGATGTTCTATACAAACGTATTTCTAATAACAAATATGGAAAAAGGCCGTTGCCCGTGTTATAAACACCTATATTATAGCAAGTTGCAATTCGACCAAGTTAAAACCAAGTCATCTTGCTCTTCCGGGGCCACTATTTACTACTCTCTACGCACTCATTTTGCCTTCTCGGATTAAAAAGTACGATGCCACAAATTCTTCACCGTGTCGAGCGTCCTTGAAAGATTCGGCGCGCAATTTCTTTTTGAAAAAACGACGACTTTCTTCCAATCCAAAACTCACCCAGGCGGCTCTTTCGTGTCCGAGATAACGTCCAGATCGAATGGGTCTAGAAAACCCAGCACTGGGGTAGAACGATGGGTAGACATAGTAGGATGCTGGTGCGCGGTGGGCTATGGCATTCTGGCCTTCCTGGCCCGCCAACCCGGAGAACCCGGGCTGCCGTTATTCTTTCTCCTCGTGGCATGGACCGGCCTACCGGTATTCGGCCTCTATATGTATATCTCCCGAAGCGGGGAGCGGTTTCCGCTCGGTCGCATGTTTTTCTGGGCAGCGGTATTTAGAGTCTGCGGGTTGGTCGGCGGGCCGATTTTTGAGGACGATTTCTATCGTTACCTTTGGGATGGCTACCGTTTCGCGACGACCGGAACGCCTTACGGCGTTGCGCCCGAAGCCTTTTTCATCGACCCCATGGTTCCGGCGGCGTTTCACGCAGTGCTTGACCGCATTAACAATCCTGAACTGCCCACTATCTACGCCCCGACTACGCAGTTTGTCTTTCTGTTCGGCTACTGGCTGTACCCGGGTAGCGTCACGGCGCTGCAATCGATTCTGATTGTCGTTGATCTCGCAACCGTAGCCCTGCTTCTGCGCCTGGCGCCGGTGAGAAACGTCATGCTCTACGCCTGGTGTCCGCTGGTCATAAAGGAAATTGCCTTCACCGCGCACCCCGACGGAATCGGTATCTGCCTGCTGTTGGCAGCGATTGTACTTGCCAGGAACCGTCGATGGCGAAGCACTGCCATCTGCTTAGGTCTGGCTGCCGGGGCCAAAGTGTTTGCCCTGGTGCTGGTACCGCTGATACTTCTCCGCGCCCGAATCAGGTACTGGGTTCTGTCCGGAGTCACGGTTTTGGCGCTGTACGCGCCGTTTGTCCTGAGTGGGGGCACGGATATGGAGTCATTCCGGGTTTTCGCACGGGAGTGGGAGTTTAATTCGGCGCTATTCGGTCTTCTAACAAACGTCTTAGGAGCATTTGAGACCAAGCTGATACTTGGCTTAGCGTTCGCTGCCTTCTGGATATTCTACAGTGCGCGTTACCGCAAAAGTGGCGCAGATACTTCAATCCCACGGGGTGACTGGCTCTATGGAGCGCTGCTAGTCGTATCACCGGTGATCAACCCTTGGTACCTGCTATGGCTTCTGCCTTTTGCGGCGATCTTTCCGAGTGCCTGGGCGTGGACTGCCTCGCTTGCGGTTTTGATAAGCTACGTAACCGGGCTTAATTTGAACGAATACGCCATGCAACCATACAAGCAGGCAGTATGGGCGCGGCCGCTGGAATTTACCCTGATCCTGCTGGCGCTGGGCTATGACCTGTTCCGGCACCGAAGGTCAAACCCAAACGGCATTAGCTCTGAGTCGTCAGAATCACGGTTGAAACATTAACTTGCTGTTATTCAATGGGCTCTGTTCACCTCTTAGAACACCTTTAACGCCTGACTGAACCAGAACTCTCTCAATCACTTATTCATATACTTGAATGAATAAACACATATCAGCCTCGCTACAAGGAAGGCGAGAAAGAGCTGTCCAGTCATCGCCTCGAAAACAGCTATTATTCTTCCGACGGGAGTTACAGACGTTATATCCCCGTATCCCAACGTCGTTAAAGTCGTGTAGCTGAAATAAAGGAATTCATTGATCTCCTTATGGTGGTGGTACGCATCCGGGAGCATGCCCGAAAAAATCGCACCGGGAAACGCTTCGTTTATAAACCCATATAATGTGGCCCACAGGATTCCGAGCAGAAGATAAAGACAAACTGCCCCGTACAAAGTGTTTGACGTTATTTCATCTGATGCGATGACCATCCTGGACAGAAGAACAATCAGGTAGAAAAAGAAGAAGAAACTCAGGTAGACAAGTTCACTCGACGGAAAGAACCATTCGGCCAATATCCAGGGAGTGGCGAGAACCAACAGTATCACTAATGACCTTCTGCTTGTACACGCTGCGAAGAGCATTGTCCCCTATCCATCCCTGTGCTAAACTCCTGCTGAAAGAAGATTATCTGAGTCAGTGGTGCACTTCAGAGTTCAAGTGGCGACACATAAAGCTAAACATCTTATAATCCTGCAACAGGATCAATATTCTTTCATATCTTTTGTTTTCCATGGTTCCCCCGAGAATCCTAAATTTAAATGGGCTTTAGCATGCGACCCTCACACTCTGGTTTTTAAGTTATCTTAAGAGTTTTTACAGTATCAAATTCAATTAAACAAACCAAAGGTGCATCAGTATAGAGCAGGTAAATCCTGGATTTAGCTAGAACTCTCTTGTCGGCTCGAGTCCGACATCAACAGGTATAAATATGGACCCCAGGAAATTATCCGAAAATATTGTAGAACTTCCCTTCGGCGGAGATAAGAATGCTACATATCAATGAAAGCTGAAACCATAAATCCAACGATGTTCAAGCATGTAACAATGGATATGCTTTCACCCCGGCAGAACGGCTATTTCATTGAGGAGTACAGGGAAGCCCAGGAAGGAGATCTTGAGAAGATGATCGGAGGGAAGCTGGGAATCCGGACCGAGGTACGCCACACGCAGTACAGAAAAGAAACCTGGAAAACTTTTCCGGATGAAATAGCCAGTGTTCCAA
Organism: Thermodesulfobacteriota bacterium; assembly: GCA_047518015.1. Lineage (GTDB taxonomy): Bacteria > Desulfobacterota_D > UBA1144 > Nemesobacterales > Nemesobacteraceae > Nemesobacter. Next base: position 5,277 of record JAKZRS010000041.1, read on the forward strand.
TATCGCTTGACGGAAGTGAAACCGGTTTTTCAGGGAAAGCTGTTCTGTACTTCTGACACTGTCCGCGAACTATGCGCCTTACCAGAACTTGCTGTAGAGTTTTTCGGCGTTATTCCAGAAAATATTCTCCTTTAACTCCTCGGAAATGTCCGCACCCTCTATTTTCCAGTATTCCGAAGCGAAGTCGCTCCACGGAATATCCGACCCGAACAGAAAACGGTCAGCGCCGATGCCTCTTTCCTCAATCTCCTTGAGTATCCACGTGGATCCGAATCCCACGGCCCAGGAAGAATCGGTGTATACCTTGTATCCCTCCTCGATCAATTCGAAAAAGCGCGGGACGAACTTTATATGACCGCTGACTCCGCCTCCCATGTGAACAACATGAATCTTGTTGCGCTTCCCGTATTCCCTGATAAGGGCAAGTGCGTTGTCAATATCGGAACCTCCTCCGGGACTTGTGTGGATATGAAGAGGCATGTCGTGCTCCGCTCCGGCATCCAAAATCATGTTCCAGAGTTCCGCGGACTCCTCATCCCAGTTCTTCGGGTCAAAAGTGCCGCCCAGAAGACACGTGGTTTTAAGAGCTATCAATCCTTTCTCGCCGATAAGCTTAAGCGCTTCCTGGGTTCGCTCCTTGTCCTTGGGCAGAGCGGAGACCCATATCGCGCCCAGCAGCCGGTCATGAGACGTCTCGGCACTTTCCGCTACAAGCGGGTTAAGCTCAAAGGGCTGGGCGGAGTCAGGATACCCATAATTTGACATCACAAGCGCCCTGTCAACCTTGTGATTGTCCATTCCCTTTATATATTCCTCCGTGGTCTGGTAATCGGTGGTCGGCTTAACCGCTTCGGGCAAACCGTAATAGGCAAATCCCGGCACGGGACCGATATGACTGTGGTTATCGAATAACCGCTTTCTCCTAATTATATCCATAGAACAACCTCCTTTGTTTTCAAAATTCTTATTATAAAAAAAAGCCATAAAGCATTGAATCTTACGGCATCCCAAAAGATGGTAAAACTTCAATGCGCCTGCATCTTTTCACCGACACGCTCGCGAAGGGATTTCTCGATGGAATCAGCTTTCTCTCCTTTTTCAAGCCTGTGGGCCACTTCCTTGAAATCATCTCCGTAATCCCGCCGGGAGCGGCGACTCTCTTCCTTCATAGTTTTAACCAGCGACTCGCTGTCGTTTTTAGGAATTTTCGCGGAACTTGTTTTCTGGGGTTCTGAGCGGGTTCTGATTAGCGAAGTCGCGGAGAGTACGCGTTCAAGATCCTTCCGCCCGCACTCAGGGCAAATTATTTCTTCGTTATCGGCTTCGGAAACGCTTAGAAAAAGTATGGAGACGGTCTTTTTACAATCCCGGCAATCGTATTCATAGATAGGCATTCAAAGTGTTCCTATAATCATCAATTATAAAGGAACCGCAACATTCCAGTCAAGCTAATCTTTAGCATTCCTAAAGACTCGCGTCGCCTGTTTTTCCTTTTACCACAGGCCATTTAAAAACAGTTGACCGCGTCCACTAAAATTGATATTGTATTAAATATAGTAAATAAATACCGGATTGACCCTTATGGAGAAGTTTGAGTTCAAAATCATTACAAGTGAAAAAGACCTCAAAACTTATTACAAGCTTCGTGAAGATATTTTCGTAAAGGAGCAGGAAATATTCTCCAGAACCGATATTGATGAATATGACCGAGCCGCGATACACATAGCGGCTGTGGAGAAATCAAGCGCCAGAATAGTCGGGGGCGTGAGGTGCTACAATCTTGAGGGAAACACCTGGGTAGGAGGCCGCCTGAGCGCCGCGCCGGGTCACCGAAACGGCTTAGTCGGCCGTAATCTTGTAAAATTCGCTGTAGAGACCGTCAAAACAAAGGGATGCGAGTGCTTCATCGCGTACGTTCAGCCGCAGAACGTGAGATTTTTTGAAAGGCTTAACTGGAAATGCTCGGGGAAGCCGATCATCTACGAGGGAAAGCCTCATCAGATGATGGAGGCTGAGCTTGGAGACAGGGCGGCGGCGGGCGTGGGGAGAAAAATCACGGCAGGATTCTTGAAGGAGATCATCAAAACCCTGCACCGTTCTCCGAGACTGAATGAAAAAACCAATATAGCGGACGTCTGGAATTTCTTTCCCCAATCCGCCAAGGTCGAGGGAAAAGAGGTGCGTCTCGGCGATGATGCGGCTGCCATTGAGTATGAAGGGGGTTACCTGCTCGCGGCGGCAGAAGGCGTATACCAGCCCCTTTTGAAATCAAACCCCTATCTTGCCGGAAAAACCTCGGTCCTAACGAACGTAAACGACATTTACTCAATGGGGGGAAGGCCAGTGGCGATTCTGGACGTGCTTTGCTCTTGTGATGCCGGGAAAACTGATCAGATACTCTCGGGCATATACGATAATGCCGCAAGATACGATGTTCCGGTAATCGGAGGCCACCTAAGCGGCGAAGCAAGCGCCTTGACCCTAGCGGTATTTATCCTGGGGAAAGCCAAGAGGCTTCTTTCAAGTTTTAACGCCCAGGAAGGCGACGACCTGATCATGGTCGTGGGCGAAGAAGGCAGATTTTATTCCGGCTTTAATTTCTGGGATTCGTCAAGCGGCCTAAGCAGAACAGAAGCGCTCCGCCATCTTGAGATCCTACCCGAACTCGCAGAAGAGCAGCTTGCCGACGCGGCCAAAGACATCAGCATGGCCGGCGTTATCGGTTCGGTTCTGATGCTCCTTGAGTGTTCCCGGAAAGGAGCGGAAATTCACATTGACGATATTCCCGTGCCGCCGGGCGTTGAGCTCGCTGACTGGCTCGTTACTTTCCCAAGTTACGGTTTCGTTCTTTCCCTGAGGCCGGAGAGAACCTTAAGCGTCCGGAAAAAATTCAGGGACCACGGCTTGTTATGCGAAAAGATCGGAGAGGTCTGCTCGGAGCGGAAAGCCTATTTTAAAAGCAAAGACAACCAAAAGGAACTCTTCTGGGATCTTCAGCGGGGATATTACATGGAAACCCCGGAACCGAAAGAGGCAGCCAATGAATGAGCAGAACGAAGAAATTGAGCGGATAGTCTCTAGGCTTGGAGAAAAGATCAAGACCATACGGACGGAAAAAGGATGGTCCCTTAAAAACCTTTCGGACAGATCGGGGATTTCGGCCGCCGCCATCCACAAAATCGAATCAAACGGCATTACTCCCACGATAACCACCATGATGAAGATTTCCGACGCTCTCGGGAAAAAAATAAGCAATTTCGTTGAAGAGAAACCGGGCGACAAAGACGTCTGTCTGATAAATTCAAATAATCGCAAACCCGTATTCACCTTTAAAAAAGGGCTTGATCTGCAGGGCATATCCGCCAAGCAGTACGGAGAGTTCATTATGACTGCCGCGTATGCCGTAGTGGAAGTAGGCGCCACAAGCGGTCAAGAAAGCATGAGTCACCGCGGAGAGGAGCTGGTTTACTGCCTGCAGGGGAGAATGAAATTCGAAGTAAACAAAAAAACTTATGATCTGCGAGCCGGAGACAGTCTGCATTTCAAAACCCATCTGGACCACAAATGGAGAAATGTCGGAAAAGTCCCCGCGAAACTGCTGTGGGTGCTTTCGATCGCGGCTTCCTAAGGAGCTATTTGATGAGCGCAAAGAGAAAAACAAAAGAGCCGGATCTGCCGACGCGCATCGACGCCGCAAACGCTTACGCGCTTGAGATGCTGCTCTCGGTCGAGCCGGTGTTTTCGGGAGTGGAAAGCGCTCTTGACGTTATTCCCGCAATGACTCCCACAACCGTTCTGCACGCGGGCCCGCCGATTGGCTGGCGCAGAATGTGCGATCCGATGAAAAGAGCCGTGCGGGGCGCGCTTATATTCGAGGGACTCGCAAGGGATGATTCAGAGGCCGAAGAAATAATACTTGAAAAAAGAATAACCCTTTCCCCGAACCATCATCACGACTGCGTCGGACCGATGACGGGGGTAATTTCCGCCTCGATGCCGGTAATCGTCACAAAGGATCTGACGACCGGAAAGACGGCTTATTCCACGTTTAACGAAGGCGGCGGTCAGGTGCTCTGGTTCGGAGCGTTCGGAGAAGAAACGCTCAGACGTCTTGAGTGGATAAGAGACAAATTCGCACCCGTTATTAAGAAAGTGCTCGCGAAATCCGCGGGGATTCCGGTGTGGAACGTACTGTCCCAGGGAATACAGATGGGAGACGAATGCCATAACCGCCACGGCGCTTCCACCAATATTTTTCTGAAAAACATCGTTGAACCCCTTTTCTCCCTGAACATCTCGCGCGCAGACGCCATGGCCGTTTACAGGTTCATGTCCGCAAACAGCCATTTCTTTCTTAACTTCACCATGACCGCATGCAAGCTTGCCATGGATGCCGCCCACGACATCGCCGACAGCACGCTGGTTACCGCCATGTCAAGAAACGGCACCGACTTCGGCATAAGGGTAAGCGGACTCGGCGACAGATGGTTTGTCGCGAAATCGCCCTATCTCTCGGATGCTCTTTATAACCTCGGTTACGGACCGAAAGACGCCGCCCCCGACATAGGCGATAGTTCCATTATCGAAACGATGGGGCTTGGGGGGTTTGCCATAGCCGCCGCTCCGTCCATGGCGTCATTTGCCGGAGGAGGATTCGCAGACGCGGTGGATATCACGAACAGGATGAATCTGATTACGATGGCGAAAAATTCGCGCTTCGCTATACCTTCCCTGGATTTCCAGGGAACGCCGACGGGCATTGATATAAGAAAGGTGGTAGACACGGCGATACTGCCGAGCATAAACAGCGCGATTGTGCATAGAAGCACGGGAGCGGGACAGATAGGAGCCGGGATAGCCAAAGCGCCTTATGAGTGTTTCGAAAAAGCGCTTGGGGCTTTCGGGAAACGACATGGTTTAGCGGCATAGGTTGCAGAAACAAGAGGTGCGTATTGGTAATACTCAATACAGTAAGGCAGAATCATTACCAGGATTCGATGAAGCTTATGCAGATAAGCAGAGAACTTGCCAATTCCCCCGGCGTCAAAAAGGCTTCCGCCATTATGGCCACTGAAGCGAATTTAAAAACGCTTGAAGACGCGGGATTAATTAAAACCGCGCCGAGGTCTCTCGGCGCAAACGATCTGATCATAGCGGTTCAGGCCGAATCGGAGATGGCAGGGCGTGAGGCTCTGGAAAAAATCGATTCCTTTCTTACGCAACCCCGGGGCTTGGCTGACCGGACAGACGGATACGGAAGTTTCGACGAGGCATCCTCTGCCCCGGGCAAACCGAACATCGCATTTGTATCCGTTCCAGGGGAATTTGCGAAACTTGAAGTCGCAAAAGCCATAAGGAACAACATGCACACCTTTGTTTTCAGCGACAACCTGAGTATCGACGAAGAGGTCGAACTCAAGCGAAGAGCCGCGCGCAGGGGGTTGCTCATGATGGGCCCGGGTTGCGGTACCGCAATAATCAACGGCACGTGTCTTGGTTTCGCCAATATCGTAAGACGGGGATCGGTGGGAGTTGTCGCCGCCGCGGGCACCGGTATGCAGGAAGTAACAAGCCTGATCCATAACTGGGGACTTGGTGTTTCTCACGGAATCGGGGTCGGCGGAAGGGATCTTTCAGAACAAGTGGGGGGACTGATGGCCATCTCCGCCATGGATCTGCTCCAAAAAGACAAAAACACGGAGATCATTCTGCTGGTCTCAAAACCGGCTCCAAGAGAGGTCGTTTCGAAAATAATCAAAGCGGCGCGTGGCGGTAAAAAACCTTTCGCGATGTGTCTGCTTGGAGAAAACGGAATTCCCGCAGAAAAAAACATGTTTTTTACCGATACCCTTGAAGAGCTTTCCTTGCTGGCCGTAAACCTCGCACGCGCACGAAAAGACAAGCGGGTACGCGTTTCTGATGTCGGCTGGAGGAGGTACGGAAGAAATTTCGCCTCTTCGCTTCACCCCTCGCAAAAGTACGTAAGGGGGTTGTTCTCAGGCGGTACCCTGTGCTATGAAGCGCAGAAAATACTGACTTCGTCTCTCGGAAAGATTTATTCAAACGCGCCTTTGTCAAAAGACTGTCTGCTTGGCGACTCGCGCAAAAGCCGCGGGCATTGCTGCATAGATCTTGGCGAAGAGGAATTTACCGTAGGACGTCCCCATCCGATGATCGACTCCACGCTCAGGGGCGAAAGGATAATCAAGGAAGCCAAAGACCCGAGAACCGCGGTAATTCTGCTCGATATAGTACTGGGTTACGGCTCAAGTGCCGACCCCGCGGGGGATATTCTCCTCGCCATTCGGCAAGCAAGGGCAATAGCGGAGAGCAAAAACAGGTCTCTTGCCTTTATCGCGCATGTGTGCGGTACGGATAATGATCCCCAGAACCGCAGTTCGCAGGAAAAAAAATTAAGGAGAAACGGCATAAAAATTGCAGCAACTAATGCTCAGGGGGCCAGGGCGGCGGCCTGGATCGCGCAGCTGGCGTCAGAGGGGGAAACAGGGCGATGAAACTGACTGTCGTTGCTTTCGGAGGTAACGCGTTTTCAGACTATAAGGGCCATGGAACACATCAGGATCAGCTGGCTTTTGCGAAAAAGATATCCGGGGAGCTTGTGAAGCTTGTGAAATCGGGTTACAGAATCGTTGTCACTCACGGAAACGGACCTCAGGTGGGAAACCTCCTGATCCAGCAGGAATACGCCTCCTGCGCCGCGGCGCCCATGCCGGTCGATGTATGCGGCGCCATGACTCAGGGCCATCTCGGATACCTCATTGTTCAAACGCTGAGGAATCATCTCAGAAAAAACAACATAGACAAACCCGTCGCCGCAATCATTACTCAGGTCGTGGTGGACGAGCATGACGAAGCTTTTACGAACCCGTCGAAATTCATAGGACCGTTTTTTGACAAGAAGACCGCAGACGCACTTACCCGAGAAAAGGACTGGAAGATAAAAAAAGACTCGGACAGGGGATACAGAAGGGTTGTGCCTTCGCCGAAGCCCGTGGACATAGTGGAGAAAAAAGAAATCGTGGACATGCTGGAAAGAGGTTTTATCGTGGTGGCGTGCGGAGGGGGCGGAGTGCCGGTTATCCTAGGGGAAACCGGTGAACTCAGGGGAGTAAACGGGGTGATCGACAAGGATCTGGTTTCGGAAAAACTCGCGACTCTCATTGGCGCAGAAACCCTCGTCATAATTACGCCCGTGGATCGGATATCGCTTTTTTTCGGAACTCCACGGCAGAAAGACATAAAGAAAATGACGATGGACGAAGCGGAAAAATACCTTGAAGAAGGACATTTTCCGCCCGGAAGCATGGGTCCCAAGATTGAAGCGGCGATACGGTTTCTGCGAAAAGGCGGCAAACGCGTAGTGATAACGTCGGCGAAATCGGCAACTAAAGCTCTTGAGGGAAAAAAAGGTACTGAAATAGTTAATGGAATGAATTAAAATAAAATCAATGAGTGGTGACAAGCCTCATAACATAAACGGGTTAAAGGACAGAAATTCCGGGAGGCCCCGGAGAGGAAAACATAATAAATATCTTTTTTAGGAGGTGTAGTAATGGCAGTAGACAGAATAAAAAGCGAGAGGCCCCAGGAGGGGAGAGCTCTTGTGGATTACGAAGAAAAGCTTTTTCCTGACCATATGGCAAAGGAAGGAGAAAAAGCTTTGTTTCTCATACATTCGGTTCCGTATGAAGGTTCTGTAGCAGGTATAAACATGCTTACCGCTATCAGGACGAAAAAGAAAGGGTATGGAGTGACGGTTCTTTTCTACGGACCCGCTTCCGGCATACCGGTATACAGAGGCTGGCCGAATGTGGGAGATGACGGTTACGGCGCTGGTATTCAGCTCTATCCGAATCTTGTCAAGAGGATGCTTTCGGAAGGAATAACGGTATACGTGTGCCGTTTTTCCGCTGCCGCGCTTCTCGGACAGAATGAATCGAACTTTATTGAGGGAGTTGTCCCGATTCATCCGACGGACATACTGGACATAGTTATCGAGCATCACAGGGAAGGCGCCATGATGTTCAGCACGTGGACTGTTTAAGGTTTTAAACTTCACGTTGTTGCCCAGGCAATACCGCTTCTTCTTGAAGTTGCGGACAGTTTTAATCCGCTTGCCAGCGGGGTAAGCGGACAGGGTGTTTTATGAAATAAAAACGCTGGGGGTGAAAAATGGATTCGAGAACCCTTAAAGTAGAGTTGCAGAGTTACGGTTTGAGAATTCCTGATTCCAAAAATATCAGGAGAGGGGGCGCCGGTCCTACGGGAGGAATTCATCTGAGAATTCTTCCCGATACCGACGCGAATGTTCCGGTCGTAGGTGATTTCGTAGAATCATCACCGTATTATCTGGACAAGATAAACGGCGAAGACTGGATTTTTCGGGATGACGTGGCTTTAGTACAGGTTGAGCTTATGGGTGACGGGAGGTTCTATGACCACAAGACCTCAAGCGGAATACCGATGCAGAGAATCGGACTTCTGCACTGCCCGACCACTTTTGCCACTACTCTTCTTCAGACCTGCGATTTCTGGAAGGACGAGAGAAGGTGTCAGTTCTGCGGAATAGAGCTTACTCTCAAGGACAGAAGTACCGTCGGATTCAAGAACTCAAAAGCGCTTGTTGAAACAATTCAACTGGCAAAGGAGCTAGACGGTATTTCCAACATTGTCTTTACCTCCGGCGTTGCACCTGACGAGAATAAAGCGCTTGAAAAATACGCCGAGATATGTTCTGAGGTCAAAAAAGAAACCGGACTTCCGATTCAGTTGCAGATTGTCCCCCCTGAGAACCTAGGCTGGCTTGAGAAGCTGAAATCTTCAGGGGTGGATGCTCTTGGAGTCCATATTGAAACATTCGACCCGGAGGTATTCGAAAGAATAACCCCCGGCAAGGCGATGATAGGACTTGACAGGTACATAGAGACCTGGAAAGAGGGCGTTAGAGTTTTCGGAAGATGGGCGGTAAGTACCTATGTTCTGGTCGGGCTCGGCGAAAGACTGGAAACGGTTATAGAGGGCGCGGAGCTTTGCGCCGAAATAGGCGTTTATCCCTTCATCGTGCCTTTCAGACCTATCGCCGGCACCCCGATGGAAAATACGAGACCACCGAGGGCCGAAGTCATGGAATACGTGTATTCCGAAGCCGCCAAGATCCTCTCCAGATACAACGGAGGGTCCAAAAGCGGCGTGGCCGGCTGCGTGAGCTGCGGTGAATGTTCCGTGCTCCCGGATTTTGAAAAGCTGCACGAGTCAAAGGCGGTAAAGCTTAAAAATTTCATAAAATCGATCCCGGTGAACTGAGACAAAGGAAATTATGATCCAAAGCCTTGTTACGCCGGATTTCGGGTTAAATTGAGGAGATACAGATGAGTCAAGAGAAATTGAAGGTTATCATAATAGGCGGAGGGGCGGGAGGCATTTCCGCGGCTTCCACCGCGAGGGGAATTGTTGACCCTGATTCATCCGTTACGCTTTTTACCGAGTTCGAAGATGTCGCGTATAGCCCCTGCGGCATTCCGTTTGTCCACGGCAGGGAGATTCCGGATTTCAAAAACCTTTTTCTTCAAACCGCCGAGCACTACGACGGGATCGGAATTGATATCAGATACAACACGAAAGTAACGGGGATAGACCTCGATAAAAAGACCGTGGCGGTAGGGTCGCAGGAGTTTCCATGGGATCGCCTCATAATCGCGACGGGGTTCGAATACGGAAACCCGGACATTCCAGGCGTCAACCTTGACGGCGTTCATTACGTGAAAAATATCCGAAAGGCCATGGAGTTTGACAAGGAGCTTGACCGGATAAAGAAAATCGCCGTATTATCCGCCTCTCCCTTGGGTGTAGAGATGGCGGGAAACTTGGCGCAAAGAGGTATTGAGACCCATCTTGTGGACGAAGGCGGTTGGCTTATGTCCGAGGTCGCCGACCCCGATATCATGGAACCGGTACAGGAATCCCTCGAAGAACTGGGCGTTAACATGCATTTCGGAACCAAGACCTATGAGATAAAAGGGCAGGACGGCAAGGTGAAATCCCTTAGCACTTCGGATGGCGAGATAGAGTGTGAAGTCGTTATAGTCGCCACTCACAAGGTGCCTAACAACACCCTTTCCCGTGAAGCCGGAATAAAACTCGGTTCGACTGGAGGAGTTCTGGTCGATGACCACATGCGAACCAGCGTACCCGGCGTCTACGCGGCCGGCGACTGCACGGAAGTGGTGCACGGAGTTACGGAAATTCCCATCCAGGGGCTCTCGGGAAGCCACGCGTATTCCCAGGGAAGGATAGCGGGGGCAAACGCCGCGGGCGATGACCGCGCGTACGATCCCGTGTACGTGCCTTGGGGCATGGTGGGCGGAAAGATCCAGATCGGCGGGGTGTCCCTCGGCGAAACCCTCCACAAGGCCCTCGGCATACCTCACGTCGTCGCTTTCTCCCAAGGAATATCCAGGGCCAGGTATTACCCGGGAGTCACGAGAATGAGGGTGAAACTCATTGCCGACCCCGAGACTCACAGGGTGCTAGGAGCCCAAATGGCCGGCGGCGAGGGAATAAAGGAAAGAGCCGATTTTCTCGCTTTTTCAATCAAGCGCAAGGCTACGCTTGAAGATTTCGCGTGGATGGAAAACGTGTATTCACCCCCGATAGGCGCCTTGATGGAGCCCATTGCCTTGGCGGCGCAGGCGGGGTTGGCCAAACTGGCTCGCGGGTAACTGTTTTAAAGAGGTGAAATCAATTGTCAGAGAATAAAGCATTCGGTGGCTGGTTAAGAAAAAACGCGGAAAAATACCTGCTTGAGGCCGCGACGGACTATATGGCAAACCGTTACCGGGAGTGTACTTCCAACGCTTACCGTGAAAAAGGAGCACTTCCTTTTTTCTGGAGAAAAATATTTGTTCCCGTTTATCTCGCCATTCCTTGGAAAATCCGCAGAAGAATAATTCTGATGAGTTCATACTCGGGGGTTGATCGTCCCAAGTGGAAAAAATTCGATTGACCCGCACCCAGGTTCCGTAAACATCTCCATCATCATGTCGAAAGGAAGCACGAGAAAACGACTGAGCGTAAAAACAATTGGAGTTAACGCTTACGAAACCCTCGTAAACCTCGAAAGTCCTGCAAACATCGAAGGCGCATTCGACGATTCACTCTACATAAAGGTCGGCGAGTGCGAGCTGATCAGGGTTATCCGATACGAACAATTCGTTTCACCCGGCTCGATAATCATAGATGAAAAAGATCTGGATTCGAGCTTTAAATCCATGGGGATCGAACAAGGCATGGAGGTTGTCCGCAGCGAAGGGGATATTTTAATAGGCGGCGAATTCGTTATTCCGGACATCCGCGGTGCCGTAAAATGGAAACCGCCGCGCGCGCCGGATAACGGTTCAGTCTGCCCGATGGAGATAATAAAGCTTAACCTGAGGGTGCTTCGGGACGTTATATACACCTGCCCCAGCAGGGAAGGACTCGTGCCGCTGCTTGAGAATATAGAACTGATCGGTTCTGTTGAGCTTTACCTAAAACCCCGTGGAGACAGCTTCGCCGAGAGGGCAAGACCCGGTATTGAACGAATGATGTGGGGGCTTTTTTCCCTCGACTCCGCCGCTGTCATGGAAAGCGCGAAAACCATAATAGGTCTTGGACCTGGGCTTACGCCGTCTTGCGATGATTTTCTCTGCGGGCTCGTGGTCAGCCTTAAAAACGGCGCGGAAGTACTGGGTGTGAATGACGATAACGAGTTTTTCGATGAAGTAGCCGAAGCTGTTTACCAAGAGGCGCGCCGAAGAACCACGGTTTTCTCCTCAAGCATGTTAAAGGAAGCCCGAGAGGGAATGTGTCCTCTCGTGGTAACCAATCTGATCCATTCCCTTCTTACCAAAGATGTGGCCGAGACCGTGGAGATATCGAAAACGCTGATCAGAATGGGCGAGACTTCCGGGGCGGATATCGCTATCGGGGTATTTTACGGAATCAGGTTTCTGTTCTCGAGGCTTGAGAACCTGGAGGTTTTGCATGAGACAGCTTAAAATAGCCCTTTTCACCTATTCGACAAAACCCAGAGGGGGAGTGGTTCACACGCTTAACCTGGCGGAAAAACTGAGAGAACTTGACCAGGAGGTTCATGTTTACGCCCTTGGGACCGAAGGCGGATTTTTCAGAAAAGTCGACATTCCCCACACCCTAGTGCCATGTCCGAGAAATGAATTTGACGGCATGGACGAAAAAATCCATGCCTATATAAAAGCGTACGTCGATTATCTGAGCCGCCTTGACGAGACCTACGACATCTATCATGCCGAGGACTGCATATCCGCAAACGCGCTTCTGGATATCAGGCAAAGAGGCCGCATAAAATTTTTTCTGAGAACCGTTCATCACGTTGACGACTTCGTATCGGAGTCTCTTGTGGAATGTCAGATGAAAAGCATAATCAGACCCGACTACCTGCTGGTCGTAAGCGATTACTGGGAAAAAGAACTAGACGATAAATATTCCCTTAAGCCGATGCGCGTAAGAAACGGCGTTGATCTGGATAAGTTTTACGGAGCGTCCGGCCGAAGCAAACCCGCCGAGGCGTCAAAGCTTGAATTCTCAGTGGGCGGATGCAAAACGGTTCTCACGATCGGCGGAATCGAACCCAGGAAAAACACGATATCAACCCTAAGGGCGTTTGCCCGGGTAAAAGCGCATTTTACTGAGCGCGGCGAGCGGATCGTCTGGCTGCTTGGAGGGGGGGAAACGCTTTTTGACTACAGAGATTACCGCGAAGAATTTTTTTCAGAGATGGAAAACCTGGGAGTGAAGCAGGGAGAAGATCTTTTTATTCTGGGCCGTGTCGCTGAGGAGATGATTGCCGACCTTTATAACGCTGCGGATATCTTCGTTTTCCCGTCGCTAAAAGAGGGGTGGGGACTCGTCGCGCTTGAAGCCATGGCTTCCGGCGTGCCGATTGTGGCCTCAGATATAGAACCCCTGACGGAATTTATGCAGGACGGAGAAAACTCCCTGCTTGTCCCTCCCTTGGACTTCGGGGCTCTTGCGCAGGGGATTATCATGATACTTGAAGACGGGGTGCTGTATGAAAAACTCAAAGCCGGCGGCAGGAGCACGGCAGGACAATACGGATGGCAGTCCGTGGCGCTTGAACATTTGGACATATACAGGAGTATACTGAATGCGGGCGCCTCGCATGCTGCCGACAGGGGGTGAAGCAATGGAAGTCGAAGCGATCTGGAGAAAGAACTATCAGGTGACCGTAACCGCAAGACAGTTCGATATACCGGTGGACGAGGCGCCTGAGTTCAGCGGGGAAGATACCGGAATGATGCCTACGGAACTTTTTTTGTCTTCCCTGGCTTCATGCTTCTGTCTTGCCATCGTTTACGTCGCAAGCAGAAAGAAAATCAGATTAAAAGACTTGAAAGTTGACGTTACTGGCGAGAAAGACAGGAGAAAATTTTCGTTTTCCAAGTGTATAATCAACGTTAAAAGCTCAATCGCCCGAAGCAGTCTCGAGAGCCTTGTGGACGCGGCAAAGCGTTACTGCTTCATTACTAACACGATCAAGGGAGCCTGTCCGATCGAGTACAGCATAAACGGAGATTAACGGAGCATATGATTGGTCATTGAATTTAAAATCCAGAAAAATGTCTACTATGACTCCCTGCGTCTTATGCGCATCTCGAAAACCGCGAGTGAGACCGCGGGGGTAAAAAATGCTTTCGCGGTGATGTCGACCGATAAAGCCAAATACGCTCTTAACGGCGCCGGACTGCTCGTACCCGAGATCGAAAAGACAAAAGGAAGCGATCTTGTAATTATCGTTGAAGCCGAATCGAAGGAGCTTGCCGAACACACCATTAACAAAATAGAGGCGCTGCTTTCATCGGGTGATAACGCAGCCGCGCCGTCGGCCCCGAACATCCTCGATGAACCGCTTCGGGTTGTTAACGTGGGTCTTGAGATATTCAGGGATTCCCTCGTGGCCCAGGGAATTGAGGTAAGGCACGTGGAGTGGAAGGTTCCCGCGAAGGGGAACATGAAGCTTGTGAATCTTTTAAAAAAAATGACGTAATTTCACGGAGGAGAAATTCAATCAGCATACGAAACCCCAAGGAGTTAAAGGAAGTCCTCTCAAAGCCCGAGAACCTGGGCAAGGCGCTCAGCAGACACACTTACGGCATGCTCTCATGGGTTGATTTGTTCGGCGCCAGACTTTCCTCCGTCGCCGGTATCGAAACAAAGATTCTTGTTGCGAGGATAGTCGCCGATAACGCGAGGCACTCGAAACTTTTTTCCGACAGGGCAAAAGAGCTCGGACAGAACCCGCAATCTTACAGACCCCCTGAAATTGGACAGGAAATCTACGACATTCTCGAGACTTATAACGACACGTTTGACAGTCTTGCGTACGCCTGGGGATCACTTGCGCATTTCGAAGCGCTGCTTGATCTGTACATAAGCGTTGCCGACCCGAAAAGCCGTGAGACACTGCTTGAGGTGAGAAAGGATGTTGAGGATCACTTATCGATGCTGCGGCAGTATTTCCAGGCGCAGGCCGACAGCGACTTGAAAAAAGACCGCGCGGAAACCATAAAGGCCGTCGCCGAGGACAAGTACGCCGAAAGAGAAGAACAGGAAATAAACTGGTATTCACTGCCCGATGTCCCAGACGTTTGAACAGCTTCGAAAACCCCTGCCTCCCTACTCTTCGAAGAACCTTTATTACAAGCTTCTCGCCGCTTTTCTAAAGACGTTCGGGAGACTGTCATGCGGAATTGACGCAGGATTTACCTATGGATTCGACTCGGGAATCATCATGAACTATATCTACGATAACAATGCGCGGGGAAGATTCTTCGTCGGGCGGATCCTCGACAGGATATTTCTTAATCAGGTCACGTGCAGAGCCTTCAGATCGATAAAGCAGATACAGATTGAAATGATCAGCCGCTATCTGCGGGAAAGAGAGGGAAAACCGACTTTCATAGTCGATCTCGCCTCGGGCAAAGCCGACTACATCTACGAAATCCTTAAATCGTCGGACCACAATCTCAAAATCCTGCTCTGCGACATAGCGCAGTCTTCGCTTCGGGAAAGCAGGAAAATCACAGAAGAGCTCGGCCTCGGCGATAAAGTCAGTTTCCGCCAAGGCGACGCGCTTGATACCGGGAACCTTGAAGGGATAAGACCAAAGCCCGATTTTGTGATTGAAGTCGGTCTTTACGGAATCATACATGACGACCACCTGATACGCGCGCACCTGCTTCATGTAAAGCGGATTCTCGACCCCGAGGCTGTTCTTTTCAACGTTCAGACACAGAACCCGCAGATCGAGTCAATCGCCAGGGTTCTCAAGAACCAGCATGGGGAAAGATGCGTCTGGCATCTTCGAGCGGTGGAAAAAGTCGTCATGTGGGCGGAGGAAGCCGGATTTAGCGATCCCGAAATTATCATGGACCCTTATAATATATACGCCGTCGTAATGATGAAGGGGAGGAAATAAGACAGTGCTTTTCGGGATTATTGATTATAGAGACCAGGAGTTGCGCAATTGAGCCAAAAACGATTCGTACTAGGCTGGCAGTCGGAATCCGAAGCATTGCCCCTGCTTGAGAGAACAAAATCCAAAAGACTGAATTCCGTTACGCAAAGTCCGCACGGAATGTGGAACTACATGACGTACCGAGACGCAATAAATATCCTGAACATGGATCCGGCGCAGATATACACCGACGGCAGGATTGACCTTGACCCGGAGCAGTGGGCAGATTTCGGCTGGATGCTCTGTCACTGCGGCCCTCCTCAAAGCGCGGTTCGAGAAATGAAAAAGCAGACGTTAAGATCCAACATAAACCCATACTCTCCCGACCTTATAAATCCTCTCAGAGAGTTCTGCGCGGAATTTTTATTCAAACAGAAAAGAGGCGGGGATTTCGAAGTAATAGGCACGGAGGGAGCGCAGGCGGGGATTTCCTACGTACTAAACTCGTTTATAGATCCCGGTGACGAGGTGATAACTACCGATCCCGGTTATTTTCACTTCGAATCGGCAATTCTGATGGCGGGAGGAGTTCCGGTAAAAGCAACGCTTGATTCCGGTAACGGGTTTCGGCTAAAGCCGCATGAAGTCGAAAAGCTCCTTTCAGAAAAAACGAAGATCATAATAGTCTGCGATCCAGTAAATCCTTTTGGCACCATACAGACAAAACAAGAGCTGCTTGAGCTCATCGAGGTCGCAAGAGATAACGACATTATAATAATAAACGACATAACCCATAACGCGCACCGGATTGATCCCCACTGCGAACATTTTCCCATGAGTTCGCTCCGAAAAGACGTAACCACCGATAACGTGGTTTCAGTCTACAGCGTATCGCACGGATACGGAATGGCCGCCGTTCGCATCGGTTTTCTCGCGGGACATCCGGATATGATGAAGGCGTGTCTTACTACGAAGATCTCCATGACGCGGCTCAATACCAACCTGATCGCCCAGTACGGAGCGCTTGCCGCTCTTAAGGACAGCGACTACATCGGCGAAACGGAGAAGATCATCAGAAAAAATTATCATTTCATAAAAAACATCGTAGCTTGTACCGACGGAATAGAAATACCCGTTGAGCCTAGTTACGGGTTTTCCATGGTAATAGACGTAAGTGGTACGGGAGTAACTGCCCAGGAACTTGTCGTTTCGCTGTTTAAAAGAAAAATAGCGGTGTACCCCGGGGACGGCCTCGGAGATAAAGGCGCCACTGACTACATCAGGCTTAATTTTTCGCATTCAGACGATCGAGCCCTTCAGAGATTTGAAAATTCGATCGGCGAAGCCATAAAAGAAGCCAGAACAGGTATTTACACAGAAGACATAATAAGGTTTTTCGAAGAAAAACAAAATGAGAGGGCAAGATGGATCTCGAGGAAATTGAAAAACAGGGCAAAGTATCGTCAGACGGCATACTAGATCAAATAGGCAACACCCCGCTTGTAAAGTTCGCTAACATCAATTCCGGCCGTATCCCGAATTTTTACGCAAAACTGGAGTTCTTTAATCCTTCCGGAAGCATAAAAGACAGGGTCGCGCGGCACATACTGGAGATTGCCGAGATCAACAAGACGCTAGAGCCCGGCCACCTGATAGTTGAATCCACCTCGGGCAACATGGGGCTTTCCTTCGCGCTTATCGGCGCGCTTAAAGGCTACAGATGCCTGTTCGCCATTCCTGAAACCATAAGCAGGGAAAAAATTAAAACCCTCAGGCTCTTCGGAGCCGAGATAGTTCTCACTCCAAGGGGGCTGGCTCCGAGCGATGAAAGAAGCTGCTACAAAGTCGCTCAGAGAATCGCTAGGGAGAGGGGCGCTTTGTACGTTAATCAGTATTTCAACGATTTAAATCCCGAGGCTCATTACCGATCAACGGGCCCCGAGATATGGAACCAAACCGGCGGGATGGTGGATACGGTATTCTGCGGTATCGGAACCGGAGGCACCATCAGCGGAGTCGGGAAATATCTTAAGGAAAAAAACCCAGATACGAAAATAATAGGAGTGGAGCCCGTGGGTTCGGTCTTCAGAGAATATTACAGGGAAGGCACCCTCCCGCAGGCCGGGAATTTTGAAGTGGAAGGCATCGGAAAAAACTTTATTCCGGGAGCGCTTGATTTTGACTTCGTTGACGATGTCGTTCAGATAAGCGACAAACGCTCTTATGAAACCGTAAATGATCTGATAAAGAAAGAAGGGATATTCGCCGGAGACTCAAGCGGCGCCGTCGTCGCGGCGGCACTTGATTATTCGGGGTCGCTTGAAAAAAATCGGTGCGTCGTAGCGATACTGCCAGACACGGGATTTAAATACCTGTCCAGATTCACCGTCTAGCGCGATCCGTCATATTATGAAAGAGATAAAACCTGCCTATGTCGACAGCCTCATCGAGAGATACGGAAGTCCCCTGTTTCTGGTATCCGGAGAAATACTCAAGAACAACGCCGGAACTTTTAAAAGGATGTTCCGCGAAAAATATCCGAAAACCGAAGTTGCCTACGCCTACAAGGCGAACTACCTCTTGGAAGTCCTCAAGATAATCCATAAAGAAGGGATCTGGGCGGAAGTCGCCTCCGGCTTTGAATACGATATCGCGAGAAGGCTGCAGGTTCCGGGGAGTGAAATGGTTTTTAACGGCCCGGGAAAAACCAAAGAGGACCTGAAAAAGGCGGTTTCGGAAGGAGCGTTAATCAATGTTGATAACGAAGACGAAATCAGACTGATTCACAAGATATCAGATGAGCTTAAAAGACCCGTAGACGTCGGAATCAGAATTAACATGGACGTCGGAATAAACCAGAGAATTGACAGATTCGGCTTTAATCTTGAAGCCGGAGATGCGTTTAGAATCATAGAACTATGCAAAGCCACCGATTCTATTAACGTAGTCTGCCTTCACGCGCATCTTACAAGCTACATAGTCGAACCGGGCGGCGAGGGTGAGTACACACCCGCGCAGAACATAAAGCTTATCTGGCCCAAAAGCGCCGACATGTACGATATTGCCGCCAAAAAAATTTCGGGGCTTGCAAAAGAGATAGACAGGAAGCTTGGCATTCGAATAAAATACATTGACCTTGGCGGCGGGTTTCCTTCGGTAAACGATCTAGGCGCATACGTAAGCGGGGTGACGGGGGCCTTAATCCGCGAATTCGGAGAAAACGGGCCGGTTCTGGTTCTGGAACCGGGAAGGGCTATCGTGAAGAACGCGGTTTCCCTTATAACGACCGTGCTTGGTTCAAAGGAATTTAAAAACGGGCAGATGGCTGTGACAACAGATGCCGGAATAAATATCCTTCCCACTTCATACTGGACCTCCCAGAAGGTAAGAGCGCTTAGACCTTCCGGAAAAAGGTTAAGGGACACGATAATTTACGGTTCCCTGTGTCTTCAAACTGATATTATCGCCAAAACATCTATAAACGAATTCAAGCAGGGGGATAAAATCGTCGTAGAGAACGTGGGAGCGTATAATATTCCCCAGGGAAGCTCTTTTATTTACCCGCGACCCCCGGTCGCTATGCTCCAAGGCGGACAAGCGCGGATGATCAGAAGAGCTGAAACGGTTAATGACGTATTGGGGCTTGAAGGAGAAGCGGACATGTAAACTGGTCCGCGGTTAATAGAACACCCGGGAGAAAATCCTGAAGGCCGGGCAAATGGAAATTATGAAGTTTGTCTCCGGACAGTCCGAGCGAAAACCGGCGGCAGCGGCGCAAACCGAAACAAATTGAAAAAAACATCTCTTTATGTAATCGTGGTTTCGAGTCCGACATCAACAAGTATAAATATGGACCCCAAGAAATTATCCGAAAAATACTGTAGAATTTTCCTTCGGCGGATATAAGAATGGAACTCTACATATCAATGAAAGCTGAAAACATAAATCCAACGATGTTCAAGCATGTAACAATGGATATGCCTTCATCCCAGCAGAACGGCTATTTCATTGCGGAGTACAGAGAAGCCCAGGAAGAGAGAATACTCATCCTCCACAGGTATTCCTCAATACTTGAAAAAAAACTCCAAGATGTCGGGTATTTTCTTGTGGAAAAATACAACAACGGGATAATCGTCAAGAAAAAAGTTGATGAATCAAGGGACTACATGGATGAGTGGGAAGAATGGGTGGAATTTTCAAATGCCCTGCTCGAAGAATTTGATTCTTTTTTCGATAACATCTGATAATCCATGCGAGACGGTCTAACCAAGATATCGGACTCCTGGACCCTGCCGCAAGCACAAACACTTTCAGCAAACAAAAATGCAACAAAAAATAAACTACAAAGACAGCCTTAACCTTCCCAGAACGGATTTCCCGATGAAAGCTAATCTGCAGCAAAAAGAGCCTATTATCCAAAAATCCTGGGGAAAAGAGGACCTCTTCGCAAAAATCTGCGAAAAAAACCGCAATCGCGAAAAATTCCTTTTCCACGATGGACCCCCATACGCAAATGGCCCTATTCATCTGGGGCACCTGCTTAACAAGGTTCTAAAGGACCTAGTTGTAAGGTCGAAGATAATGGAAGGGTTTGACGTGGAATTTGTTCCCGGCTGGGATTGCCATGGCCTTCCGATAGAACACAAGGTCTTAAAGGAACTCGGAGAAGACGCGGCCACAATTCCGGCACTCTCAATCAGGCGCACCTGCCGTAAATATGCGGCAAAATACGTAAAAACGCAGTCAAAACAGATGATCCGTCTCGGAACACTGGCCGATTACGAAAAACCCTATCTGACGATGACCCCTGATTATGAAGCCGGGGTGTTAGAAGCGTTCTCACAACTCCTTGAAAAAGGGCTTGTTTACAGGGATCTGAAGCCTGTCCACTGGTCAATCGAAAACCGCACTGCTCTTGCCGAGGCGGAACTCGAATACCATGAAAGAGAAGATAAAAGCGTCTATGTGCTGTTTGAAGTTGACGACCCGTCTACGCTACCCCCATCCCTTAGTGCAAAGCAGGCAGAGAAGGTATGCCTTGTGATATGGACCACGACGCCTTGGACCCTTCCGGCGAATCTCGCCGTCGCCGTAGCGCCGAAGGGTAAATACGGTCTTTACAGGTCCCCAGACGGTGAGAATCTTATTATCGGCGAAGCTCTTTGTGAAGAAGTTTTCGAGAAGTCCGGGAAAAAAGACTTCGAGAAAGTCGGTTCCTGTCTGGGAGAAGAATTCCCAGAAGGGGGAGTGTCTTGTGTCCATCCGTTTATTGACAGAAAATCAGCTGTGGTCACGGCCGATTATGTGACTTTCTCAACCGGCACTGGGTGTGTTCACACGGCCCCAGGGCACGGCGATGAGGACTACAGAACCGGTCTTCGGGAAGGGCTCGATATTTACTGCCCCGTTAGAGAAGACGGTACTTTTGACGACACGGTACCGGACTGGATAAAGGGGAAGGGGGTCTGGGAAAGCAATGAAATAATAACGCAGAGGCTTTCCGATTCAGGAAACCTCTTTCATTCGGAACCTTATGTGCATAGTTATCCCCATGACTGGCGAAGCAAAACGCCTACCATATTCAGGGCAACGGATCAGTGGTTCATACACATGGACAAGCCATTTGGCGAGGCCGGAAAAACCCTGAGAGAAATCGCCATTGACGCAGTCGGGAAAACCATTGATTTCTATCCCGACTGGGGCAGAAGCCGCCTCGGCGGAATGCTTGAGTCAAGACCCGACTGGTGCATATCCAGGCAGAGATCATGGGGGCTTCCGCTTCCCTACTTTACAGATAGAGAAGAGGGAAGGGCGGTAATGACGGTGAAAATGGTTCTCGCCGTTACCGAAAAAATAAGAGAAAAAGGTTCTGACGTGTGGTTTTTCTCAGAACCACATGAACTTCTTGATAACTACGATCCGCAGAACGACCCCGAAGCTCCTTCTTGGCTTAAATCCAAGGAGGATGTCAAGGATCTTTTAAAAGGCGGTGATGTTTTTGACGTATGGTTTGAGTCGGGCTCTTCCTGGAACTCCGTTCTTAACGCAAGAGACCTCGGGTATCCGGCGGATATGTACCTTGAAGGTTCGGACCAGCACAGGGGATGGTTCCAGTCCTCGCTTCTTGTAGCTTTGGGCGCAACCGGAGAACCTCCTTTTCGCGCACTTTTTACACATGGGTTCATGGTGGACGCCCAGGGCAGAAAAATGAGCAAATCCGGGGGCAACGCGATTGATGTCGAGGATATACTGAGTAAATACGGGGCCGATATATGCAGGTGGTGGGTAAGTTCGCTTAGCTATTCAAACGATATAAAGGTCGACTGGGAGTTTTTCGACGTCGCCGCGGACGAATACAGAAAAATAAGGAATACCATAAGGTTTCTGCTTGGAAACTTAAGTGATTTCGACCCTGCTCAAGACAGTATCGAATTTGAAGAGGACGACAAATGCTCGATTGATCACTGGGCCTACTGCGAGTTCACAAGGTTCGCAAACGAAACCGCGGATGCATACTCGGGTTTTCGCTACAAGCAGGCAAGCGACCTTATTTTCTCTTTTTGCTGCGATGAGATGAGCGCTGTTTATCTTGCGTGTATAAAAGACAGGCTTTACTGCGAGAGAAAGGACAGTCGGAAAAGAAGGCGCGCTCAGACGGTCATGTACCAGATAGCCGACGGTATTATAAAGTTTCTGGCTCCTGTTTTGGTCCACACTTCATTTGAAGCTTATAAATCACTGAAAAAAGACACCGATGCCAACGTACACTTCGAAACATTCCCACGCGTTGAGAAAGTTGAGGCCGATAAAAACTGGAGCGATGTTATGGATATAAGGAAATTATGTCTTAAAGCTCTTGAGGATGCGCGAGGGGAGGGCGGCATGAACAACCCCCTTGATGTGGCTCTTACGGTGACGGTCAAAGAAAACCTTTACGATGAAATAAAGAAGTTCGAACCGGAACTTGAAGATCTCTGCGGTGTAAGCAGGTTCGAGGTCTCAGCGGGAGACGAAATCCACGTGGAACTAATAGACCTTTCCCAAGAACCAAGATGCGAGCGATCCTGGAAGAGGGGGGAAACGGTAAAGAAAAGGTCAAACGGAAGATTTCTAAGCGAAAGGGATGCCTCAGCACTCGGACTTTAGCCCGTTTCTTACACGGCAACAAACCCGTAACAGCTTCGATGACATAAGATTATCCGGGAGGCCAGGTGAGTCTCCTTCCACCGAGGATATGTATGTGCAGGTGAAAAACGCTTTGTCCTGCATCCTCGTTCGTGTTTACGACAAGCCTGTATCCGTTCTCGCTAAGTCCCAGCATTGAAGCTATTTCTGAAGCCTTAACCATAAGGTGTCCCAAGACCGCCTGATCTTCAGTCTTAGCAGTCGCCATTGAGACTATTTCCTCTTTTGGGATTAAAAGGACATGAACGGGAGCTTGGGGTTTTGTATCTCTGAAGGCCAGACAAAACTGGTCTTCATATACTATATCGGCCGGAATTTCCCGGTTTATTATCTGCGTGAAAATTGTGCTCATACTTGAGATTGTCCACCAACTCCGTTGTGATGTCAAAAATCCTTCGCTAAGTTTTCTAATCTATTGTGATGGGTGGATTTATAAGAAATAGCAGCTTTAAAATAAAACTAAGCGAGAAATAGTAAAACCTTCCTATACAACCTAGAAAGCACCTATAGAACTGTCTGCAAACGTAGGAAATATTTTAGGTGTAAACGGATATTTGCCGAAGGACTGCTAAGGGTTTGTAGAAATCCGGCGGGTTAGAGTTATCTTATATAAAGATGAGTTCTCCCGAAAAAGAACAGAAAATCCGTCTTTTCATAAGCTGTCTTGTGGACAATTTTTTTCCCGAAGTAGGAGAAGCGATGCTAAGAGTTCTCTCAGGCATGGGGCTGGAAATTGAGTTTCCGTCAAGACAGACCTGTTGTGGCCAGCCGGCATTTAACTCGGGCTACCGAAAAGAGGCGCAGGAGGTTGCCCGCCATTTTCTTGAAGTTTTTGCCGCAGGGGAGGGTGGTGCGATCGTGTGTCCTTCGGGTTCATGTGTGTCCATGGTAAAAAACTATTACTCAGAACTTTTCCGTGATGACCCCGAGAAGCTGTCCCGCGTGGAAAAGATCTCATCCAACATCTATGAGTTCTCCGAATTTGTTTTCCAGAGAAAAGAAACTCTTAGCTTTAACTCCGCGTACAAGGGTAGGGTTACCTTTCACGATTCCTGCCACACGCTCCGAGAACTCGGGATAAGTTCTCAGCCCCGGGAACTTATCAAATCCCTAAATGGAGTTGAACTCGTCGAAATGAAAATGGCAGATGCCTGCTGCGGTTTTGGAGGAATTTTTTCCATTAAGTATCCGGAAGTATCGAAATCCATGCTTCAGGAAAAGATGGACTCAATTATAGATTCAGGTGCGGACGCTGTCGTTTCAACCGACATGGGGTGTCTTATGAACATAAAGGGACTTGTATCCAGAAAAAAACTGCCCGTAAAAGTGTTTCATCTAGCCGAACTTCTTGCCTTTGAGGATCCCAAATGATTACGGAACGCATAGATTTCAAGAAAAACTCCGTGGAGGCCCTAAAGGATCCTAAACTGAAAAAGGCTCTTGTGAATTTCACCGACAAATCAAGAGCCTCTAGGCAAAAAGCGGTGGACGAGGTTTTCGCGTGGGAAGACCTCCGGTCTGAAGCCAGGCGGATAAAAGAAGAAGCAATCAACAACCTAGACACCTACCTTTTGGAGCTTGAGAAAAACGTTACCAAGCTCGGTGGCAGGGTGCACTGGGCGAAAGATGCCGAAGAAGCCTCAGCAATAGTGGTCGATATCGCCAGAGAAAACAACGTCCGAAACGTCGTGAAAAGCAAATCGATGGCCACAGAGGAGATAGAACTTAACAGACACCTCATATCAAACGGGATAAACACAGTGGAAACAGATCTCGGAGAGTACATATTGCAGCTTTGCGATGATCAGCCCTTTCACATAATCACCCCCGCAATCCACAAGACCAAAGAGGATATCTCAAAGCTTTTCTCCGAGAAATTCGGAGTTCCCGAGTATGAAGAGCCGCAGAAACTCACAAACATAGCGAGAGAAGAGCTGAGAGAGAAGTTTCTCTCAGCCGATATGGGCATTTCCGGAGTTAATTTTGCGGTGGCCGAAACGGGAACCATAGCAATAGTGGAAAACGAGGGTAACGCCAGGCTGGCAACCACGTTTCCAGATATACACGTGGCCATCATGGGAATAGAGAAAATTGTTCCCAGGTTTGAGCAGCTTTCCATTTTCCTCAGCCTGTTAGCAAGAAGCGCTACGGGTCAGAAATCCTCCACTTATGTCTCTCTCATAACGGGCCCCAGAAGGGAAGGGGATAGTGATGGTCCCCGGCAGTTTCACCTGGTCTTTGTTGATAACGGAAGAAGTGACATCGCAAAATCAAGGGAAACTAGAGAATCGCTTTACTGCATAAGATGCGGAGCCTGCATCAATATATGCCCCGTTTACAGGCAAGTTGGAGGACACAGCTACGGTTGGGTTTATTCAGGACCGATAGGGGCGGTAATAACTCCCCAGTTAAACGATTTGGAAAAAACCGCGGATCTGCCGTTTGCATCTTCTCTTTGCGGAGCCTGCAAGGACGTATGCCCGGTAAAAATCGATTTTCCTCATGTTCTTCTTTCTCTGAGGCAAAAAGTAGTGGAAAAAACCAATGAAAAGCTGGATCCGGCAAGATTTATGGAAAAAACTGCCTTTCGGATCTGGAGTTTCGTTTTCAGTAAGCCGTTTTATTATAACCTTGCAGGGAGAATAATGTTTCTTCTGCAGCATTTCTACAAGAAAAATAATGAATTGCAGGGACTTCCTTATCCTTTTTCAAAGTGGACTAGAGAAAAAAACTTTCCGGCTTTCTCGAAAAAACCCTTCAGGAAGAGATGGACAGAGAAATACAACGAGGGAAAAGGGGGTCTAAGCTAATTCCTAAAGAATCTAAAGTACTTATACTACAAAACTTACGTTCTGCGGTAACAAACGAAGAGGAAATTACCAAAAGCAAGCAAGTAGCTTTTTCAAATCCTAAATTATCTATTGATAAAAGCAGGTTACAAAGCGATTTTATAGTAAATTTTGAGATGGTATCCGGAGAAGCTTATCTCCTCGCAGAAAAAGAAGACCTAATAGAGAAAGTAAATGAACTTGTTCAAGAACTTAAAGCAAAGTCTCTTTCTTTTTGGAACATAGAACCCTTGAAATCTCTCGAATTTACCTCAGAAACTGATCTCGCGAAAGCAGATATAGGGATAACAGGGGCTGATTTCGCCATTGCAGACACTGGTACGCTGGTTCTCCTGTCCGGTCCGAAGCAGCCAAGGCTTACTTCGCTTCTACCTCCCGTACATATCGCGATACTTGAAAAGGAAAACATAGTCCCGAATATTCATGATCTGTTTGCGATGCTAGGGAAATCATATGAGAATTATGATAAGCTGTGTTCCTGTATTTCCTTTATAACTGGACCTAGTAGAACGGCCGACATAGAACTTAACCTTACATTGGGAGTTCATGGCCCAGGAAGAGCAATAGTTATAATAGTGTAAAAATTTATAAGCTTCTATCTTTAAATGCCTCTAATTATTGATAAATACAGCCTAAAAAGGCTATCTCTACCTGTACGCAAACAAAAATATTCAATGTCCGATAATGTATATTATGTTAACTTACATAAATCCATGAACAGATCCAAGGACAATTTACCGATAAGCACCCTATTTTGCTCGCGGTCTTGATTTCTTCTTCTATGTCCGGATGATTTTCTAGAAATATTCTAGGATTGGAGAACTGAACAATCATGCCTATTTATGAATATCAATGTAAAAAGTGCGAAGGTGTTTTTGAAATACTCCAGGGCTTTAATGATAAACCTGCCACGAAGTGCGAAGAGTGTGGAGGAAGACTTAAAAAGCTCATCTCTCTTTCCGCTTTTCATTTGAAAGGTGCCGGCTGGTATGAGACCGACTACGGAAAGAAAAAAATATCCGAACCCGAGCAACTAAAAGATAATGCCTCTGGAGAAGCAGTTACAGATACGGCCGCATCTTCTGAAAATGCTTCGGTCACGTCGGAAACCGGCCCTTCCGACCCTGCCAAGGTCTATGATTCAATAAAGTCCGATACTAAGAAAACAAAGCAAAAAACAAAAGACTGAACAAACATAGGGAATCATTAGGTTGAAACGGGATTAACGCCTCTTCGCTTGATTTACCCACTGTCTTATGATCAATTTACAATAAGCTTACGGAGGCATATAAACCATAAAACATGGCAAGTGCTTATGACATGACAATGAATGTTCTCGGTCTTCGAGAAGACGACTCATGGTGTGCGCTCGGTTTGGAAGTAGACATCCGGGGCTATGGCGAAACTTTTGAAAAAGCCTGCGAAGACCTAGAAGATCTTGTGTTAATGCAGATCACCTTTGCCATTCAAAAAGATCAGCCGGATATGATCTGGCGTCCTGCTGACCCCGTTTATTTCGAGCGTTTCTCGGAACAAAGAAGGCGACAGTTCCGCTACTTTGCAAAACCAATCGAAGACGATCAATACCATGCTGGCGGTGTACCCCTTCCCTCTCCTCAAGTTATATCTCAGACAAGAAAAGACTTTATATTGGAAAATGCCTAAAACTTATACTTTTCGTACCCTCGAGAAGGCCCTTAGGAAACACGACAAGCGCTTTGAGTTTTACAAGAAACGTGGCAAAGGTAGCGAGCGAATCATATATCATCCTGACATTAATGGTCGCCCCGAATCCTATCCGGTTAATGCCACGGGGGAAACACAGAAATCCGAAAAGGTTCTCTTAGCGCAATCAAACGCCGTTTCAATCTGAAGGATATTTTATAGCTTGTAAAATCAAGCTGACTTTTCCCTTCTGCAGTTGGTAAAATATACTATCTTCATAAGAAAGAATAGCAGACACCTTCAACTTAAGTTCTAAAACAGCTTATGGACCTCGGTATAAAAGGAAAAATCGCTCTAGTGGCGGCATCAAGCAAGGGAATCGGAAAGGCAATAGCCTTCGGTCTTGCGGATGAAGGCGTAAATCTTTCCATATTCTCGCGCTCAAAAGACGAAAT
>JAKZRS010000042.1:0-9611 GCA_047518015.1 Thermodesulfobacteriota bacterium
CGCAACACGGACGACTCTGCCATAACCATTGGTCTTGCAGCCGGCATCGCCGTGACACTTCTCCCAGCCTTCACAACGCAGATTGAACGCGGCTGCCGGACAGCGGAATTTCAAAGCGCCCCGTTTGTCTTCACTGCCCCACGGCGCCATCTTGCGTTCCGTTCCGCTTACGGGACAGCGACACCACACTTGCGCTTTTTCCGTATAAAAGGCATTGTCGTGAACACTGTCCAGAGGTCTCATAATCCGCTGCCCGGGCACATAGTTCCGGTTCTGCTTCTCCTCTTTCCACAATTCCCTGTTGTCAATAACCGGACGGATTCGGTAATCATCCCAGAGTTTCTTTTTCAAAGCGCCGCTGTCAAGCCCCCGGTCCGCACTGAAATACCTGCATCGCTTCGCCAACTCCGGGTTTTGGGTAAACAACTTGTCCATCATGCGGTCCAGTTCCCCAACCTCAGAGACCGAAGCCCTTGTCACGCTGAAAGCAACGGGTATCTCATATTTCGTCTCGGCAATAATATGCAGCTCATAACCGAACCATGACTTTATTTTTGTCCATGTTCTGGCGGTAGAGGAGTCAACCCCCGAGGTTTCGTGTTTTCCCCAGTCCGCATCCGGGTCTGATGTTTCAGCGGTACCGCGGTTCTTCCGCCCCGTAGAATTGCTCCTTATGGCCTTGCCGTCATAACCCAGGTTCTCCCCGAAGTCAGGACACAGTTCCATCAACTGTTTTCCCATACCGCCAATCATCTGTGAAACAAGACCACGGCGCTCCTCCAGCCTGGCTA
Source organism: Thermodesulfobacteriota bacterium (assembly GCA_047518015.1). Lineage (GTDB taxonomy): Bacteria > Desulfobacterota_D > UBA1144 > Nemesobacterales > Nemesobacteraceae > Nemesobacter. Next base: position 792 of record JAKZRS010000042.1, read on the forward strand.
CGTTTGAGAGGAATCGGGAGAAATTGGAACTTCCCGGCGCGGGACTGCGAGGAGGAAGGTCTATAACTGTCACCCCGGCTCCACCACCGCCGGTACCCGGTTTGATTCCGTACCTGCCGCGACTTTGCACAGGTACGGGACTGAACCCGCACATGACAAGCAGTGATGAGTTCCGGTTAAGTTCCCGTATGAGTGAAGAAATGGATTCGTGCTGGAAGACTATGCCCGCGATCAGAGCTCCCCGCATTGCAGACACCGGGTATTCGTTACGGCCGTTTTTACGCATGGCTCCAAGAGCACGAATGATATCGCCGTCGGGCAAGGCATCCAGTACGAGTTGAAGACGTTTGAGGTCAGAAATCCTGTCGACTTCATCCAAGGAAAATGGTAGGTTAGTTTGTGTCGCCACGGGGTTGCTCCTCCGGGAGAATGGATTTTTGTTGCAACTTTAATTCTAACCCGTGGCGACATTAAAAACAAGTAATATCAGTAAGTTACCTATCTTTCCTGTAAGTTTCCGAGAGAGATTTCCCGTTTAATGGAACTGATTTGGGCTTGGGGTGAGATTTGTGGTTTTTGGCGGGAATCAGCCGGTTTTCAAGGGTTTTTATGGAAATCCCGGGGTGAAAAGTTTTTTGCCCCAACCGAAAACCCCTGATCTATATGCCTATATTCAACAGCGCAAATGCCTCTAGAAGACGGGGAAACCGACATACTTGCAGAATGGTTTCAATCACTGCCACAAGAAAAGCGAGACATGCTTGACTCCGCCTTCTGGAAAGCGATTAATGAAGGGCTAAGAGAGGAAGATCCAAAGATAATTGAACTCCACGAAAGGATGAAGAAAAATGCAAATGGAGGCATTTAACTATGAAACAAACATTTATAGACTTGGTTCCCGACTCGCTTTCAGACGGGTGGAAAGTTGTCAGAGTTATTAAAGGGGAAATAGGAATGAGCATGAGGGTGGAGACGCTTAAACCATTAAAAGAAATCGGGGAAATATCTCTGCCTAAATGGAGTCCTTTGCATTGGATGCCTCTGCAAGTACAGCAGCAACTTACAGACAGAGAAGTGAGGGCTATTTATGAAAAGATTAAAGACCTGGAAGCCGTGCCGGAGAAGGAAATACACATAGCCTTGCCTGAGGGGAAAAAATGAAGTTAATCTCAGCAATAGTTTTGATGTTAGCGACGGCCTGGGCGTGTTCACCGCCTATCTCGCCACAACAGCGATTAAACACGTGTCTTGAAGGTGTTGAGCAAAAGCATTCCTCACGCTTGGAAGCTCTAGAAGAAGTCAGGAGCGAACAGGGATACACAAAAGGCGCACAGAGTGTCTTTGACTCGGCGAAAACGAAAATCCTTAAGGATGCGGAGAAGAAAAAATGTTATGATCGGTTTTACAGAGAGACAAAATGATGGCAGATATTTTTTACGCACATAGAGGCGGTTTGTTTACGCTAAGCGCCGTAACTGTTGGTTTCATAGCGTCAGATCGCTTTAAGGGGGATGAGATTAACGAACATGCAATTGCCCGCATGTCTAAGGAGGGATTGAAATTTCTCAATCCAATACTCTAACGATAAAAAGGTTGGCACTTGGATGCGCGAGGTTGGAATCAGATGGAAGAAGCCACATAACTGGATTATTATGATTCGGCCTGTGGAAGACCTTTCAAAATGGGATTACCCTCGACTTGATTCCGCTGATTGGCCAGAGAACCTTTTAATTGAGTTTTATTGGATGAGCTATGGTGAGAAAGATCCTGAGTTTATCTTCAATTTGTTTATGAGAACAGGTCCTTTGCCTCCCGATTTTACTTATCAACCAGCCCATAGCAAATACAGTTTTTCCCGGAGCTTGACGACGTGCAAAGAAATAATAAAAACAACGAACAGTGTCAAGAGAAGTGGACCCCAATGTTAGGTCCCGCAACCATATCATTAATATGAAGAAAGTTCGTACTTCAGAGTTATACGACCTTTTGCTGAATCCATAGTCCGCCTAGTCAATATATTTTCATGATAAATCAAGCAGTTTCTCCATCAGTCTTGGAAGGGAAATTACAGTTGTATCTTTTCCAATCGGAAATTCATCATAGCCGCCATAAACAACAAATTTTCGGGTGGCTTTGATATCTTCTGATGCCTGATGAAGGCTGGGTCTTATTTTAGGTGCAACGCCGTGTTTGATTTCAATTGCCCATAACTCTTTGCTTGATATCCTGAGAATAAGATCAATCTCCGCACCGCCAGACGTGCGGTAGTAGTAGGACTCTACGCTGTTTGGCAGAATTGAGACTATGTTTTCAATTACAAATCCTTCCCAGCTTTTTCCAAGAACGGGGTTAGAAAGCAGCGCATCATAATCCGCGATACCAAGCAGCCTGTGCAGGATGCCATTATCCCGGACATAGAATCGTGGCGATTTGACTAAGCGCTTCTTAACATTCTCATACCAAGGACTCAGTCGCCGTACAAGCAGCAGATCAACGAGAATGTCCAGATAATGGGTAACGGTTTTCCCGTCAATTTCCAGATTGTTGCCAAGTTTTGAATAATTCAGCGGTTCCCCTTGCAGATGGGCAAGCATTGTCCAAAGCGTCCTTAAGCGACTGGCGGGCACCCGGAACCCCATCTGTGGCACATCTCGCTCCAAATATGTACGGATGAGCATTTCAAGCCATTCCATACTCTCAGCGTCTGATGATGCCAAATAGCTGTCAGGAAAACCGCCCCTCAGCCATAATTTATGAACATCCTTTGGGTTGGCATGGGGCACCTCAAGGACGTTAAAGCCGCTCATGTAAACATAGTGGATGCGTCCGGCCAGACTTTCCGAAGATTGACGAAGCAAGTCCATTGTTGCGGAACCAAGCAACAGGAACTGCTCAGCTTTCTTGCCCGCTCGGCGATTTTCATCAATCAGGCCACGCAGGATCATGAACAAATCGGGAACGCGCTGTATCTCATCCAGAATAATCAGTTTTTCACTGTTCCCGGATAGAAAAGAAACAGGATCACGCAGCTTCAACAGGTCTTCCGGTGACTCCAGATCCAGATAGATAGAATTTCGCTTTTTAGCAATTTCTCGCGCCAATGTCGTTTTACCGACCTGGCGCGGTCCAAGAAACGCAACCGCAGGGACGCGCTTTATGGCTTTTTCAAGCCTCTCCTCAATCCATCTCTCTAGCATGTGTGTATTTTAGGAGATAGACTCCGAAATTGCAAGGTATTTCTATGTAAAAAACATAGAGGCTGCCCTTTGTTTGGATAGTGCAGGAAATTTTATCAGGGGTGAGATTAAGGCGCTCGGTGGCGAGATAATTCCAGAAAAACCGATCACACGGCAATTGCGTAGGCAACTTCGTTTTTTACATCTTTTATTTTTACTTTTATTTCCGTCCCGGCGCTGATGTGGCTTTCAATAAGCTTTACGCTTATGTAGTTTTCCGTGGTGCAGTTCGACTTGCTCTCGACAATGGCGTCAAGGGTTTTACCGATGAACTTCCTGTAGAAGTTTTCTTTTTTTGCTTTTCCAAGATCGCGAAGTGCCGCGGCCCTTTCCTTTTTTACCTGCGGGGAGATCTGGTCTTTCATATTTGCGGCCAGGGTCATCTTCCTTATTGAATATGGAAACACGTGGAAGTAGGTGAGTTCCGATTCGGCCGCGACGTCGCGGGAATTCTCAAACTGCTCCTGGGTTTCCCCGGGAAACCCGACCATTATGTCCGTACCGATTGAAGCCTCCGGCAACGCGCTGCGTATGGTGTCTGTGCACTCAAGGAACTGCTCGGGGCTGTACCTTCTTCTCATTTTTCTAAGGACTTCCTTGTCTCCGCTTTGAAGCGCTACGTGGAAGCTCGGACAGACGATTTCGGAGTTGGAGACGAAATTGATCAGTTCCTTTTTGGTGTCTGCGGGGTCAAGCGAGCTTAGCCTTACCCTGTGTACCGCTCCGGACTCCTCAATCTTTCCAAGCAGACTGACAAGGTCAGAACCTGTATCTCTTCCGTAGCTTGCCAGATGAATCCCGGTGAGGACGACTTCCTTGTAACCTGAGAGGGAGAGAGTTCTCAGCCTCGAGATCACTTCATCTGCCTCAAGACTGCGGGACCGCCCGCGCGCTCTCGGAATCACGCAGAACGTGCAAGCGTAATTGCACCCGTCCTGCACCTTGAGAAACGCTCTTGTCCTGTCGGGAAAAAACCTGATGTCGGGGGTATCGAATTTCCTTTTCTTCTCCCTGAAGATATCAGATATGAGAACCTTCGGTTCACTCTGGACCTCACCCCGGCGAATGATTCCTAGAAGGGATGAGAACTTGTGTGAGTTTCCGATTACGTAGTCGACTTCCTCTAGGGCCGAGAGCTGCTCGGGAGAGACCTGGGCGTAGCAACCTGTGACTATTACAACGCCGAGGGGGTTTGATCTTTTTGCTCTGTATACGTAGTTTCTGGCTTCCGAATCCGCCTTGTGGGTGACGGTGCAGGTGTCTATTACGTACACGTCCGCCGGCTCGTCGAATTTTTTGTTCTTTACAAACTCTGAGGATGGCAGGTGGTTAAGCAAGGCGGCCGTGTCATACTGGTTAACCTTGCACCCCAAGGTTACAACGGAGATCCTTTTCATTGCATGCGGGCCTCTTTTATCCAGCCGCCGCCCACCACGGCTTCGTCTCTGTAGAAGACGATTGCCTGGCCGGGTGCTACGGCTTTCTGCGGTTCCGAGAAATTCACTATTGCCTTGCCGTCATCGGTAACTGTCACTTTGGAAGGGACTGCGCCGTGGCGGTACCTTATTTTCGAGCGCACTTCGATTTCTCCTTCTGGAAGCTGGCTGACCCACGATAGGTCTCCAGCCGTAAGGGCATTGCTGTAAAGATCCTTCTCCTCTCCGACCCTGACCTCGTTTCGCTCGACGTCAATACCGACAACGTACATCGGCTTTCCCTTCGCAAAACCGAGTCCGCGTCTCTGCCCGATGGTAAAAGATGCGATTCCTCTGTGCTTTGCGACAGGGTTCCCCTCCATGTCCACTATGTGACCCTCTCTTTTTCCTCTCTCTAGGTATGGCTCAAGAAATTCCCTGTAGCCGCTTCCCGTGATGAAGCAGACGCCCATGCTTTCCGCCTTCGCGGCAACCCGAAGCCCCATGTCTTCGGCAATCTTTCTTACTTCGGTCTTCGTTTTGTCTCCCAGAGGAAAAATAAGTTTTTCAAGTTCCCGCTGACCGAGAGTGAAGAGAAAGTACGACTGGTCTTTGGCAGAATCAACGGCCCGCTCAAGGGAGTACTCGCCGGTCTCGGTGCTGCGGGATATTCTTGCGTAGTGGCCCGTGGCGAGGAAATCAGCGTCAAGTTCAAGCGCGCGCTTCAAAAGAAAATCAAACTTCATGAACTGGTTGCATAGCACGCAGGGTATTGGCGTCTCTCCGGAGTCATACTTGCTTACGAAATCGGAAACCACAAGCTCCCTGAACGAATCCATGTAATTTACCACGTAGTGAGGTATGCCTATTTCGTATGCTACCCTTCTTGCGTCGCACACCTCATCGGCGGAGCAGCATCCTCCTTCGCTCTCCCCGTAGTCCCAAAGCTGCATGGTCACTCCTATGACTTCATGCCCCTGGGACTTAAGAAGGGCGGCCGTGGTGGCGCTGTCGACCCCTCCGCTCATGGCTACTACGATTCTCTTCTTCATCACGCAAGGATTCTACCCTAGAAAAAAAAGCGGACAAACGGAAAAGGGCGCGGAGCATTCGGGCGGGACTTCGAATTATGTTAGATATGTTAGAATTGATGTAATGAACGAGGTTTCATGTTGCCACACTCCGCCGCCAGGCGAACCGCTTCGAGTCAGCCGAAACCTGAAAATTTCTCTTGCTTTGCTTGTGTGTCTGGTTGTCGTTTCATTCCTGCCACCGCTTCCGGCCCTTAATGCTTCCCTCCTGGGTTATCTGAAGCTGCTCGCCATCCCGCTTATTGTGGGTTTTCTTCTGGGCGGGGCCATAGATTACTTTGTTCCCCAGGGATTTATATACAGATACCTTGGCAGAACGGGGAATTCATCTCTTTTCTATGCGCTTGCCGGGGGTTTTCTCATGTCCTCCTGTTCGCATGGAATACTTGCAATAGCGATTCAGATCTACAGAAAAGGGGCAGGCATCCCGGCGGTTATAACCTTTCTTCTCGCTTCTCCCTGGGCGAATTTTCCCGTAACCATTCTTCTTATAAGCTTTTTCGGATGGAAAGGGGTTCTGTTCATAGTCACGGCAGGGTTTATCGCGATTGTTACGGGCTTTATCTTCGGGGTGCTTCAACGGGCCGGTTATGTGGAGAAAAACGATGTCGTGGGCTTGGATGAAGGATACGAGTGGGAGAAGATAAGGAACTTTTCCCTGAGAGAAAGCGTTCCAGGGGTTCTCAGGGGAAGTCTCAGTCTTTCCAACATGGTCCTCTGGTGGCTTATAGTCGGTCTTATTATGGCGGTTCTTATAGACGTATATGTGCCCGGGGAATTTTTTATGCAGTATCTGGGTCCGGACGTCAGCGGCCTTTTGCTCACCCTTGCTGGAGCTACTGTGATTGAGGTCTGCAGCGAGGGAAGTTCGCTTGTGGCGTTTGAGATTTACGACAAGGTGGGGGCATTCGGAAATCCCTTCGTTTTTCTGATGGCGGGGGTTGTGACGGACTATACGGAGATCGGCCTTCTCTGGACTAACATAGGCAGAAAGACGGCCTTGCTGCTTCCCGTAGTGACTGTCCCGCAGGTACTTTTCTTCGGGTTTCTTTACAATACTTTTCTTTGAACCTCCGTGAGGGATCAAATGCGAAGATGTCCCTGGTGCGAGCGAACCGATATTGAAAGGGCTTACCATGACAGCGAGTGGGGAGTGCCCGTTTTCTCCGACGAAAAGCAGTTTGAGTTTCTGGTTCTCGAGTCTGCCCAGGCAGGGCTCAGCTGGCTCACGGTTCTTCGTAAAAGGGAGAACTACAGGCGTCTTTACGACGGGTTTGATCCGGAAAAAGTCGCCGGTTACGGAGAGAAAAAGATACAGGAACTCATGTCCGACAGCGGAATAATACGTAACCGCAAAAAGATAGAGGCTTCAATAAACAACGCCGCGCGGTTCCTGGAAATACAGGATGAGTTCGGAAGCTTTTCCGACTACCTGTGGAGATTTACGGGAGACATCCCAGTTACGAACAGCTGGGAGAGACTTTCCGAAATACCCGCTATGACGGAACTTTCAGTGATGGTGAGTCGGGATCTTAAAAAAAAAGGCTTTCGTTTCATGGGGCCCACCATCGTCTACTCGCATCTTCAGGCGACAGGGGTGGTGAACGATCACCTGGTCTCGTGTTTTCGCTACGGTGAGATCCTGGGTTTAAGCAAGGGAGTCAAATAGCCGCATCAGGTAATCTCCGCTTTCCCTGCTGAACTGCACTATTCTTTCAATCTCTTCTCCGCTTAGATCCTTTTCGACTCTTCTCACCGTTTTTTTTATCGCCATGGAATGTACAGGGTCTTCTTTCGCGTGAACTTCTATGAACATTGAAGGGTCGGGAACGGTCTCTATCTCAGGAAAAAGAAGCCCCGATACGTTTTCAAAAAGGTATGAGTGTCCAAGTATGGCCAGAGGAAATTGCTCGGCAGCGTTCTGGAGGAATTCGTCATATTCCCTTGCGATTTCAACGCAGAATGGATTAACTTCCTTTTCCCCGAGGTCCTTTAGATCACGAAGCGCCACCTCGGCGTGTCCGATCTCTCCCTGAGCGCAGGAATGGAATCTCTTGCTGAGGTAAGGATCTGAGTCCCTCGTGTTTATGCTTGCCATGTTAACCGCTCGCTGGCTCAGGAACTCAATGATGTAGAAGGTGAGCAGGAACCTCGCGTAGGTTTCTCGCGCAATGTTTCCGCAGATAAGACTTTTAACCTCTTCTTTATCTTTCACCCTGCGAAGATAGGTTTTTACTTCAATATCAAGAAGTGATTCAAGTTTCTCCATCGTGTTTTTCCCGCGAGAAAATTTAAGATCACTATTATAATATAGAAATCCGTATTGTTAATGATTCCTGCCGTTTTTCATGTTGACTGCGGTGCTCAGCTCAGGAACCATTAGGAAGCATAATTGTTCCCGCGCCCGTAGCTCAACTGGATAGAGCACTTGACTACGGATCAAGAGGTTGGGGGTTCGAATCTCTCCGGGCGCGCCACCAGAACCTGTTCTGACACCTTCTGATTTTCGGACAACTGCGATTATACTTTCCCATGCTCACGGGGATGACACAGACTATGTTTCTGCATGGATTCGGGATTTTTTGTTGTCCTAATCGCTTTTAATAAACTAGGGTCGCAGCAGCGTAATGATAGGACTATAATAAGCTTGGCGGGTGCAAGGTTATGGCAGAGTCGTCCGTGTCGCGCTTGAGAAGGATCGTCGTATTTTTACTCCGACCCCATGTGGCTGCGCGTCATGGAAGCGCGCTTCCAGGCGCAGAAGCGCTATAGAGCGTATCAACTCAAGGATTGACAACAGTTTTGGATTTGAAAGACATTATATCAGGGGCAAGGCTCGTATGACCGCTCGGGCGGGTCTTGCGGTGGCGGTGATGATGGCGCTGGCTGTTGGTCACATAAAGGCCGGGCGGCCTGAGAAGATGAGGTCTCTTGTTTGAGGGAGTTACGCAGTTGAGTATAGGCATACAGGTCAAGGGTTTTGTGATGGGGCAAAAAAAATCTTACCCCAGGTATTCCCATAAAAACCCTTGAAAACCGGCTGATTCGTCCCCAAAACCGGAAATTCCACCCCAAAAC
>JAKZRS010000043.1:0-21366 GCA_047518015.1 Thermodesulfobacteriota bacterium
GGGGAGATAACCGAAGCGCTGGGGGCGGGGTTTTTCTTCGCTACCCCTTATCACTCGTGGGAGAGGGGGCTTTGTGAGCATACAAATGGACTTGTACGGCAGTACTTTGCGAAGGGGACGGATTTCCGGGAGGTTCGGGGAGATGAGGTAAGGAGGGTTGAGGGGCTGCTCAACGGGAGGCCTCGGAAGGTTCTGGAGTACCGGACGCCGGAGGAGGTTTTCAAAGAGGCTTTGGCCCTCGGGGGGTGATCTGGAAGAACAGGGAGAGAGGGGTCGGAGAGGAGTCCGGGGGCGCCATGGCGGTTGCCTTCGGTCGGGCTACGCCCTCCCTTCGGCAAGCGCCATCCAGATGTCTTGATAATCCGGTGCTGGGGAATATAATCTTTTCCCTAGACGGAGAGCATCATCTTTTACTGAAAGTGTTGCACTTCAGAGTTGATAAGAGGCAATCTTAGCGTGAAGCAAATAGTTTGAAACGGTCGTTATTTCTCCCGAGCCCTTATGAAAAACCTTTCAGGCACAAAATATCTTCCCGGTGTTTGAAACATAAGGACATTGCTTTATACTTCCAGCCTGATCATGGAAACAGACCTTATTCGGAACTTCTCCATAATAGCCCACGTCGACCACGGCAAATCAACTCTCGCCGACAGGCTGCTTGAATTCACCGGTACCCTGAGCGAACGCGAGAAAACCGAGCAGTTCCTAGACAACATGGAGATAGAGAGGGAGAGGGGGATAACCATAAAGGCCCAAGCGGTAAGACTCAAGTACAAGGCCGATGACGGCAGGACCTACGAATTCAACCTTATAGACACCCCCGGGCACGTCGATTTCAGCTACGAGGTTTCGCGAAGCCTGATAGCGTGCGAGGGAGCCCTTCTAGTCGTCGATGCGTCCCAGGGAGTTGAGGCCCAGACGCTTGCCCATGCCTACCTGGCCGCCGATTCCGGGCTTGAGCTGATACCGATTATAAACAAAATAGATTTGCCTTCCGCCGAACCCGCCAGGGTAAAAAAAGAGATAGAGGATATAATCGGAATCTCTACTGAACACGCAGTTTTGGCAAGCGCCAAGGACGGCACTGGCACGAAGGAAATACTGGAATCGATCGTGGCGCTCGTACCGCCGCCGAAAAGCCCCGAGGGCTCGAGGCTTAAGGCACTCATATTCGACAGCTGGTTCGATTCATATCAGGGCGTCGTGCTGCTGGTAAGGGTATACGAAGGAACGGTAAGACTCGGCATGAGCATCAAGCTCATGGCGACCGGCAAGAAATACGATGTCAGGGAAATAGGCACGTTTGCTCCGCAAGCCACGGAACTTAAGGAACTCGGAACGGGGCAGGTCGGATTCATAACCGCCTCGATAAAGGAAATCGGCGAAGCAGGAGTCGGGGATACGATAACGGCTTCCGATCGTCCCACCGAAGACCCCCTCGAAGGGTTCAAAGTCATAAAACCCATGGTTTTCAGCGGACTCTACCCCATCGACACCGGAGATTACGACAGGCTCAAGGAAGGGCTTGAGAAACTCAAGCTTAATGATTCGTCTCTGGTTTACGAACCGGAGACGTCGCTTGCGCTTGGGTTTGGGTTCCGCTGCGGTTTTCTCGGGCTTCTTCACATGGAAATCGTGCGGGAGAGGGTCGAGAGGGAATTCGATGTGAATCTCATAACGACCGCCCCTACCGTTATTTACAAGGCTATCTACCCGGGAGGGAGGGAAGTGCACGTCGATAACCCGAGCGAACTTCCAACCGGCGACCGCTCCGCCCGGCTCCAGGAACCATACGTGCTCGTGTCCGTTCACACACCTTCGGATTACCTGGGACAGATATTCGAGCTTTGCGAAAAAAGAAGGGGTATACGAAAAAACCTAAACTACGTGACCGAAAACAGGGCCATAATCGAATATGAACTTCCTCTCGCGGAAATAGTCTACGATTTCTATGACACCCTAAAATCCGTTACCAAGGGATATGCATCCATGGACTACGAACCCGCGGGATACAAGGATTCAAACCTTATAAAGCTTGATATCCTGGTTAACGGGAATCCGGTCGACGCTCTCTCGATAATCTCCCACAAGGACAAGGCATATGAAAGGGGAAGGGAGCTTATAGCGAAGCTTCGGTCACTTATCCCCCGCCAGCTCTACGAGGTGGTCATACAGGCCGCGATCGGAAGCCGAGTGATAGCCCGCGAATCGGTAAAGGCGATGAGAAAGGACGTTACCTCCAAGTGCTACGGGGGAGACGTCACCAGAAAAAGAAAGCTTCTTGAGAAACAGAAAGAAGGCAAAAAGAGAATGAAGCAGGTAGGCAGGGTAGAGATACCGCAGGAAGCTTTCCTCGCTGTGCTCAAAAACGACTGACGGCGAAGCCCCGCCACCAGGGAACTTCAGTCCATCGCCTTCATCATCATCTCGGTGATCACCCGCGTGGCACCGCTTACCGCGTCAGGGTCCGTCTTCACGTTAAGCACTGCCGGAAGCCCTGAAGAAAAAGCCCTCTCCAGCCCTGGGGTCAGGTCTTTTATATCTTCTATCTTCTCTCCGTATCCGCCCATGGCCTTTATTATTTCGTGAAAATCGATGAAACCGAGATCCACCCCCTGAGTCTTTGCCGCTTCGGGGTAGGTTATCTCTATCTGGTGCTTCGTCATTCCCCACGCGGAATCGTTGCAGACCACCACTACAAACGGTATCGAGTGTCTTACCGCGGTTTCCATCTCCATGAAATTCATGGCCACCGCCCCGTCCCCGGTCACGAGGACCACGGGCTTTTCGGGAAAGGCAACCTTGGCCCCGAGAGCAAAAGGCACTCCGACTCCCATACAGCCGAGCAGACCTCCCTTAAGGTAATGCCCCGGTTTTCTCACTTCGCACGAAAGATCGGTCCAGGACTGGCAGTCCCCTCCGTCAACCGCGATTATTCCCTCTCCCCCGAGGTAATCCGAAACCGCCTCTGCTACCGCGGCCGGGTGGATTCCCTTGGATCTGGAGACGGCCCGGCGAAACGCTGTGCGGGCTCGGGACCTTGAAGACCGGGCTTCTTTCATCCATGAACTGAACTTAAAACTGACCTTGTTTTCCCGCGCGTAAAGATTCGCTTTTACAAGAAACGAATCGAGGTCGCAGACGACTCCGAGATCGGCCGGGCGGTTTCTTCCGATTTCCTCCGGGTGGATATCCACCTGGACGGTTCTGGCTTCGGGGTTTATGGTGTTTCCGAATCCCGCGTAGATGCTAAGCCTTATGCCGAGAAGGATGACAAGATCAGCGTTTGCGCTTATTTCCCTGAATCCCCCGGGACTTGCCGGTGAGGCTAGCCCGAAGCAGTATTTATGGTTATCGGGCAGAATTCCTCTTCCCATGTTAAGCGTGAAAAAAGGCGCCCCCAGTCTTTCTGCGAACTCCAAAAGACTTTCCTCGGCACCCGAGTACCACCCGCCACTTCCGACAATTACGACAGGTCTTTTCGATGCCGAGAGCAGCCGGAAAAACTCCGAGACCTTGCGCTCGGGCGGCTCGCAGTCGGTATCTGGAACTGGCGCCCTTGCGGGCGAAGCCTCCTTTTCATCGCAACTTGGGTAGAGCACCTCGTAGGACATCCCCAGATATGCGGGCCCCGGCCTGGCGGAGATCGCCGCTCCATAAGCGGCTGAGACATATTCCTCGAGCCTCGCCACCTCGTAAACCGTCCTAGCCCACTTGGTAACGGGTCTTACGATCGCCTCCTGATCTATTTCCTGAAGGGACACCCTGTCGTTCTCCTCGATTCCTGAGCGACCCGATATCAGTATCATGGGGGAATTGGCAAGGTAGGAGCCCGAGATACCGGTAAGAGCGTTTGTAAGGCCGGGACCCGCGGTAACAAGACACACGCCGGGAGTTTTCCTGAGCCTCCCGTAAGCGTCCGCCGCCATCGCGGCCCCCTGTTCGTGGTGCGTGTCGACAAGTCTTATGCCAAGATCGGTGCAGGCCCTGTAAACAGGGTTTATGTGTCCCCCTCCGAGTGTAAAGATGTCCCTCACTCCAAGGTCATAAAGGGCCTTTGAGACCAGATACCCGCCTTGTCGTCTCGCCATGAGCCTGTCTCCAGTAATCAAACAAACCATTATTTCACGGTAAATACAACCCGGGGAGAACAAAAAAAATCCTTGAGTCCCGCAGGACGATGATTAATATGGAACTGCGGAAGGGGCAACGGGGATAAAAAATTCATTTACTGGAGGTAAAGACAATGAAATACGCAGTAAACCTGTGGGAGCCGGCAAACGTCTTTCGTAATTTCACTAATGTTTTCCCCGGGGTTTTCGATCCCGATGCGGCGGAGGAAAGACGGAGCACTAAAGTCGATATTTTCGATGACGGAGACAATTTCGTTTTATCGGCGGAACTGCCAGGAGTAAGCAAAGAAGACCTCGACATAGACGTAAAAGACAACCGGCTTACGATAAAGGGAGAGAAGAAGCTTGAGAACAAGACCGAAAAGGAAGGATATCTCAGGGTCGAGAGATCCTACGGAGTTTTCGAGAGAACTTTTTTCCTTGACGAAAACGTAGACAGGGAAAACATAAAGGCCGAGTACAAAGACGGCATCCTGCGTCTCACACTGCCGAGAAAGCAGGAGGAAGCTTCAAAAAAAATAGAAGTGAACTGATCGAAAGAAAAAAGGGGGACCGTCAAGAAGCGCTCCCCTTTTATTTTTCGTTGCTACAACCGAAACTGCCTGAACCGAGGCTTGCCAGATTATTCCTCAGGCGACACCCTTGGTCAGAAAATCATTTCTGAAACCAGTCCCTAATACTATGTGCGTACGCGGTTTACGAACGATACCGCTAGAAACAGCGCAGAGACTGTCAAGTACTTTTGTGACAAGATCGCATGTAATCCTCTTTCGCCATAAGGTGTTGCCTAGTTCATCAGAACTTGGTCCGCAAAGTCCCCGTCGCGCAAAGACCTTTTCATTTAAGAATTCAGGTCATGATGACCGGGGAGACTCGTGGTCCAATCACTTTTTCCCCAAAGAGGCTTGTTTTCCGGCGGCCTGACTCCCGACTGTATATTTTATCAACCGTCACCGGCCAGCCGCCGAGAGAGCAGCTAAAACCAGTCTAAGCCTCCTTGTTATGGAAGAAAAACTAAAGTAAATTTTTTGTATGCTGGAAATCAATTCTAGCTCTGAAATAAAGCTTTCCGGAACCGATATATACTTTGATTCGAAACGGGCCGTACCGCTTTCTTTTATCTCAAGCGCAAACGTCGACAGGCTTCCCAGAAGCAAAAAGATCATAGCAACGCCCGAAACGATAAAGCTTCTCGGGAAAAAAATTAAAGGCTCGGCGGTTCTTTCTTCCCCATACGGAAAACCTTTCACCCTGGGCAGCTACTCAATTGAGCTTATTCCCTCGGGACAGATGCTTGGAGCGGCGCAGGTAGTAATTGAAAAAGACGGAAGAAGGATCATTTACGCGGGCGGATTCAAGCTTAGGCACACCGCTACTGCCGGCTACGTGGAACTCAGAAGATGCGACACGCTCATAGTAGACTGCGCCTACGGAGCGCCGAAGTTTGTTTTCCCGCCGCCCGAAGCTGTAATGGAATCCATATTCGAATTCATAAACAGAACCCTCTTTGAGGACAACATACCGGTAATCCTGATAAATCCCATGGGAAAGGCGCAGGACTTGATAATTTTTCTCGGGGAAAGGGACGTTGAGATGAGCCTTCACCCCGCGGTGGTCAAAACGCTGCGGCTCTACGAAGAGCTCGGCGTAAGAATTCCGCCCTACGGGGGCATACAAAGAAAGCATTTTAGAAACAAGGTCCTGATAGCTCCGCTTTCCTACAGAAACTCGGCAGTCGTCGAGAACCTTCCGAGAAAAAAGGTGGCGGTGGTTAGCGGGCGTTCAATGGAAAACGGGGCGTTTATGAGATCTTCCCTTCGGGCCGAAGTGGCGTTCCCCCTGAGCAATCACTGGGGATATGATGAGATTTCAGAGTACCTTGATGTTTCAAGACCCGAGAACGTGATCATCAGGGGAAATTTCAGCGACAGTCTTACCGAAGGGCTTAAAAAAGACGGATGGAACGTAACGGCGCTTAAAAAACCGCGCCAGCTCGCGCTTTTCTGAGGACAGAATGCCGGTTGAAACGAAATCATTCACGATAAGCACCCAGGGCGACTGTGACATACTGGACATAACCCCTCACGTAAGCCGCGAACTCGGGCGGGCGGACATATCTTCCGGCACGGCCACTGTCTTTGTCGCCGGCTCGACCTGCGGGGTCACTACTATAGAGTACGAAAGCGGTGTGCTCTCCGACCTAAAAGACGCGTTTGAAAGAATGGCGCCCGAGGCCATGCACTACGCGCATAACGCCAGATGGGGCGATGGAAACGGACACTCGCACGTTAGGGCATCTGTGCTCGGCCCCTCCCTTACGGTTCCGTTCTCAGAGGGTAGTCCAATTCTCGGAACCTGGCAGCAGATAGTACTCGTTGATTTTGACAACCGCCCCAGGACGAGAAAGGTAATTGTCCAGATTATCGGAGAGTGAGAACGCCTCAGACAAACTTGACTGAAAAATGTGTGGGTTTGTATCTTACGTTCAGATTCACGATAAGTGGCGTCAACGACTCTATCATCGAAGAGACCTCCAGCGGACCCGCGTCAAGAACCCTAAGGTTCTTCATTTCTTCGGTAAGATTCTTGACGACCTCTTTTGACCCCTTGTCATCTCCGCATATGACCACGTCGTAATCAAGGTCTTCGTCTATATTGGCAAGCTCTTTTGCGGGAAGATTGTGATAGGCGGATACTAGCCTTGCCGTCTCGGGAAGCGCCTCCTTTATTTCAAGAGCCGAAGAGCCCTGGGCGGGAGGATCGAAGAGAAAAGTCTTGCCTTCCCTTTTCATCGAGACCACAGGAGTTACGACTATCTGATCCGTAATGCTGTCGCCACACCCCGCTACGGTGGCCGCCGCGTACTCGGGCGGAATGCTTATTATTATTATCTCGGAAGCCGCTGCGGCATCCGCGTTCGCCATGCCGTGTATGTTCGATTCTATACCGAGTCCCTTAAGCGTTTCCGCGTGACCCCCGGCTATGCCAAGCGCTTTTTCCTCGCTTCTCGAACCTATGTATATCTCGTGCCCCGCTCTTGACCACCGCAGAACCAGTCCCTCCGCTATGTCTCCCGTTCCACCTAAAAGTGAAATTTTCATTTTTGACGTCTCCTTGCAGCAAATTTTTCCAGAACATCTATCGTATATGCCCGCGGAGCGTTTTTCAAGCGTGCCCAAGAGGAACAGCTTCACATCAAATTCAGAAAACTCGACACGCTTTAAAGCGGTAAACCCGACTTGCGAAATTTTTTAGAAAACTAATTCATCATAGCTTCCCTAAAGCTTCTTCCAAGCCGGCCACGGGCCTGAAAAACCACGATCTCTTATACTTTCTGCTCTCAAAAAGGCCCAGTTCCGCCAGCTCAAGCAGGTCCGTTCGAGCCGTCTGATACGTAACATTATGAACGGTCTGGTGACTTTTAACCGTATAGTCTCGGTTCGGATGCCTGAGGGCACTGCCGACCAAATCTCTTTGCCTGTGATTAAGCAAGACTAAAGATTTAAGCTGCGATTCAAGCTTTCTTAATTCACCGGTTTTTCTGTCTATGTAATCGTGCAGGGCACTTATTGCTCTTCGTATCACCCCGAGATGGTAGAAGATAAAATAATTGAGATCGTTTCCGTCGGTTTCCGTATATAAAAACGCCCTAACGTATTGGGCTTTGCCCTTACGGATTATTTGGGATATAGATGCGAACTCGAACAGCCAGTACCCATGGTGAAGCATGGACCAGTAAAACAAGGCCCGGGCCGTTCTGCCGTTGCCGTCAAAAAATGGATGGTCATACGCCAGCCAGAAATGAAGAATGATAGACCGGATTACGGGATGTATAAATCCCATATCGTCCTGGGCATTGGCGAATTCACACATTTTTTTCATTCTCAAGGGCAATTCCGACGCGGGCGGAGGCACATGCACCAAGGTGCCCTCGGTCCCGCCTGAATAAACCTTTATATCCTCGGACTCCTTGCGAAACCGCCCGGCCGCCGTCGGTTCATCGAGAGTTCCTCTGGTTATAATCTCATGGAGATTGAACACGAGTTGCTGAGTCAGCGGCTCATTCTTTAATTCCCTGATTGACTTCATAGCTCTATAGTTGTTAAGAATCATCTCTTCACTTCTGTCTTTCGGCTTCCGTCCCGTCCGTATCAGGTTCTTAGCCACCAAGTGAGTCGTCGACGCACCCTCGATCTGGCTGGACGTAATGGCCTCCTCCATTAGCGAGCGGATAATGTAACGGTCTCTCGTTTGAGGATCTATGTTTTTATCTTCTATTCGAATTGAACTTCCGGATTTCATGTCGATTCCATGCAACTCTTCTGATATTGACTCGGTTATGTTGTAATTAAAGGGATTTCCTTGCTTGCCCTGAAGCGTAATTTCTTTTGAAGCAGCTACCCTTTGAGCTTTTATAAAATGCCACCATTGCCTCAGGTTAAAACCATCGGGAACCTGTCTGTGTCTCAGCTGATCCCAGTGCAGATATTTCTTAGGGGCATTCCCGTAAAAATGCTTTGAAAGTTCCAAATACTTGCCGCTTTGAATCAGTTCCGCGAACAGTTCTTCAAACGGCGGCGGTTTAAGCGGCAATTTCATGCTAATTTTCCCTCCCGAAGCAAGTCTAAAGCATACTAAAAGAAATACTAATTTTATTAAATTTAGTATAACTACTGGTGAGATTTTAACAATTAATAGACAGAGAAAGTAATAAATATCTAATAATATAAATGAGATAGAAATACTAATATCATACTAATTTTGTTAAATTTAGTATAACTACTGGTAAAGTTTTAATAAAAACTCTTTCCAGCTTTGTCGCCTGCGCTTTGCGGGCATTTTGAAATCTGTCCAAAATGGGCGTGGCATGTTCCCGAAACCTCCCTGCGTTATCACAAACCGACCGCGATCTGCAAAAGAGATTTAACAACGGCGCGTTTTATAAAAACTATCAGAAGCAGAACCACTATGGGACTCAGGTCTATCGAGCCCCCGAGGGTAGGAATGTATCTTCTGGCAAAACCCAGAACCGGCTCCGTGGCCGAGTAAAGAAACTTCACTATGGGATTATATGGGTCGGGATTTACCCATGAAAGTATCGCCCGTCCCACTATGAGCCATATATAAACGCTAAGAAGTATGTCGACCACCTCCGCGATGGCCCTTAAGAAGTTGCCTCCTAGTATTTCCATGTCAGTCCTCCTCTTCTGAAAGTTCCGCGGAACGCTTGGCCGCGGACTCAACGGCGGATATTACAGCAGCCCGAAAACCACCCTGCTCAAGCGAATGAATTCCGCTTGCCGTGGTTCCCCCGGGCGATGTGACCATGTCCTTTATCTCGGCAGGATGTCTGGCGCTCTCCTGAATCATCTTCGAGGTGCCAAAAACGGTCTGCACGGCAAGGTCCGTGGCGAGCTTCCTTGAAAGCCCCATTTTGACCGCGCCGTCGCAAAGCGCCTCAATGAAAATCGACACAAACGCCGGACCGCTTCCGCAAAGAGCAGTAACGGCGTCCATAACTCCCTCGCTCTCGACCCGAAAGGCTTTTCCCAAAGACCCGAGAATACTGAGAACCAGGTCTTCATCCTCGCCGGAGAACCCTTCCCCGAAATAAACGCATGAGGCTCCCTCAAGCACGAGGCTCGGAGCGTTGGGCATAACGCGCGCCAGTTTTATCTCCCTGGCGATAAGCGTTTTTATAAAAGAGTGCTTCACCCCGGCCGCGATTGACACGTAGAGCTTGTCGGTGGTGGCAACGCTTCGCACTTCCCCGCAGACCGCGGGAATTACCTGAGGCTTTACGGAGAAAATCACTATGTCGGATGTCTTTACAGCTTCCCTGTTGTCAGAGGTAGTCGTGACTCCGTACTGCGATGACAGATAAGAGAGCCTCTCGGCGCTTACATCTGAGAGCGTTATGTCTTTTTTCTTAAAGCTCCCGGAGGCAAGAAGTCCCTTTACCATCGCCTCGGCCATGTTCCCCGCGCCTATGAAACCTGCTTTTTTCATTTTCAAACTCACCCTGGTCTCGGACCGAAAAGCGCCGAACCGATCCTGAGAATCGTCGCCCCCTCTTCGATCGCTACCTCGAAATCGTTGCTCATGCCCATTGAAAGCTCCCGCACCCCGGGGAATTCCCCTGCTACCTTGTCCCTCATTTCCCTCAGCCCCGAAAACCACGGTCTGCTCATCTCAGGATCCTCGAAGTAGGGAGGCATTATCATGAGTCCCTCAAGCGAAACGTTTTGGAATCGGGAAGCGCTCCCAAGAAACTCCCGAAGATCGCCTGAGCGAATCCCGTTTTTGCTCTCCTCCCCGCCGTTTATCTCCACAAGCGCCCGGACACGGGTTCCGGCAGTTGCGGCCCTTTTATCAAGTTCCGCAACAATGGCTATGTTGTCAACCGCATGTACAAGATCCGCCTTGCCCACAACGTATTTCACCTTGTTTCTCTGCAAAGCCCCGACGAAGTGCCAGCAAAGCGTCCCGCTGGTTCCGTTTCCGGCTTCCCTCTGCTTGTCGCGAAGCTCCTGGGCGTAGTTCTCCCCGAAATCCCGAAGCCCGAGCCGGTTGGCCTCGAGAATGACAGCGAGGGGAAATTTCTTTGAGACCGCTACCAGCCGCACTTCATCCCGACTCCTCCCGGATCTACGGCACGCTTTCGCAATTCTCTGTTCTACCCCGTCTATTTTATCCCTCAAATTC
Source organism: Thermodesulfobacteriota bacterium (assembly GCA_047518015.1). GTDB lineage: Bacteria > Desulfobacterota_D > UBA1144 > Nemesobacterales > Nemesobacteraceae > Nemesobacter. The sequence continues at coordinate 10,839 of JAKZRS010000043.1, forward strand.
ATCCGGATTCCACGATACCTATATCCGAGAGTACGGAAACCAGTTCAAAAAGCGGAAGTCCGACGACACCCGTATAGGAACCTCTTATCCACTCGACAAGACACGACCCGACACCCTGAATGGCATAGGCACCGGCCTTGTCCATAGGTTCCCCGGTTTTAATGTACCGACGCATCCCTTCCGTATCAAGGGACTTCATCCGCACCTCGGTACGAGTGGCCCCCAAGTGAAGGACCTCGCCGGGAGATCTCGCCACGCAGAATCCGGTTATAACCTCGTGGGTTCTTCCAGAGAGTTTTTGCAGCATCGAAAACGCGTCCTCTTCGCTTACGGGCTTGCCGAGAATCTCTCCCGAAACGGACACGACCGTGTCGCTGCCTACAACGATTCGCCCCCGCAGCGCACCCCCGGAAACACTAAGCGCCTTCTCCCTGGCCATGCGCTTTGCGAAATCAAGCGGCGCTTCTCTATCCCGGGCGCTCTCGCGCACCCGTGGTTCAATCACTTCAAAATCAAGACCCACCCTCGCGAGCAGCTCCCGTCTTCTCGGAGAAGAGGACGCCAAAATGAAGCTTTTGTTCTTAAGCATTAAAGGAAAACCCCTCCAGGGCGGAATCTGAAACTTGAAAACGCGTCTTCTGCGTATACACTCATCGTTTCAAGCTCAAATGGAACTTAAAAAACTTTACCTGAAAGGCAGAGAAAGCTTCGAGAAAAACGGTTTCGAGTGCCCGGGCATCGAAACAAGGGCGATACTCGCAAGAAGCCTGGACACAGATCCGCTGGAATTCTACGCGCATCCGGAAAGACGCGTGGATTCCGAGCGCACAGAAGTGTTTGAAAAACTCCTCCGCCGACGCCTCGCGGGAGAACCTCTCGCGTACGTAACCGGCAAACGCGAATTCTATTCAAGGACTTTTGTCGTAACCCCGGACGTTCTGATACCGAGACCCGAAACCGAAACTCTCGCGGAGCTTGCGATAGAAACCGCGGGGCAGATGAAAAATCCCCGCATCCTGGACTTGGGCGCGGGAAGCGGGTGTCTCGCCGTAACCATCTTTCTCGAAGCACGCGACTGCGAGGTTTTCGCCTCAGACCTGTCCGCCGCGGCACTTGCTGTAGCGGAAAAAAACGCCCGTGCACACGGCGCCCGCGTGCGATTCGTAAACTCGGATCTTCTGTGCTGCTTTGCAAAATCGTCATTTGACATGATAATTTCCAACCCGCCTTACGTGTCGGAGACGGAATACGTGGAGCTCTCTGCGCAGATAAGGCACCACGAGCCCAAAACGGCACTTCTCGGCGGAGAGGACGGGCTTGCGTACATAAGGAGAATAGCGGCCGCAGCGAGGAAGACGCTTCGTAAAGGAGGTTTCCTGCTTCTTGAAATCGGAGCCGGGCAGGCGAAAAGTGTGGAGAAGATAGTTCGTGAGAACGGTTTTTCAGACATACGCTTCGAAACTGATATCGGCGGTGTAAAAAGGGTAGTGAAAGCGACTTGGAAAAAATAGTAATAGAAGGAAAAAAGAGACTTTCGGGAGAAGTAACGGTCGGCGGAGCTAAAAACGCCGTGCTTCCCATAATGGCCGCCTGCATACTTAACGATGGGGAGAATACCATCTCGAACGTTCCGGATCTGGTGGATGTCCGGACGATGATGGAACTCCTTGAGACTCTGGGTGCAAGATGCGAATACGCAGACGGAGAACTGCTCGTTAACTCAAGGACCATTGACCGCTACAAGGCTCCCTACGAGCTGGTGAAGACGATGAGGGCTTCCGTTCTGGTTCTGGGACCGCTTGTGGCCAGATTCAAAAAAGCGGAGGTCTCGCTTCCCGGTGGATGCGCGATAGGGGAGAGACCCATAGATCAGCACATAAAAGGGCTTCGCATTCTGGGGGCATCGGTGCAGCTTGAAGACGGTTATGTGAGAGCCGTCGCGAAAAAACTCACGGGAAGCACAGTACCCTTCGATCTCTCGACCGTTACGGGAACCGAAAACATAATGTTGCTCGCCAGCATCTCCGAGGGAGAGACCGTGATTCTGAACGCCGCCTGTGAACCCGAAGTGGTTGATCTCGCAAACGCGCTCAATCTCATGGGAGCAAAAATAGAGGGCGCGGGGACGGATATAATAACGATAACAGGGGTAAACTCACTTGGTCCGTTAAGAGACTACAGTGTAATGCCCGACAGGATAGAGGCGGGAACCCTGATGATAGCCGGCGCTCTTAACGAAAGCGATCTAGTGATAAGGAACTGCAGGTTCGAGCACCTGGGGGCACTTACGGGGAAACTGCTCCAGACGGGAACGGAAATAGAGAAAAACGGGAACTCCATCAAGGTACGGGGCACAGGGGAGATAAAAAGCATAGATTTCTCCACCCTTCCCTACCCCGGATTTCCGACCGACATGCAGGCCCAGATGATGGTACTTATGTGCGTTGCCGACGGAATGAGCGTGATAACGGAGAACATATTTCCGCAGAGGTTCATGCACACCGCCGAACTGCGAAGGATGGGTGCGGACATCAAGCTTGTGGGAAACAGTGCGGTGGTAAGGGGAGTGGCTGAGATGAAAGGTGCCCCTATCATGGCAAGTGATCTTCGGGCAAGCGCCTCACTGGTGCTGGCCGGACTTTGCGGCGAGGGGAGGACGGAAGTATCTAGGATCTATCATCTTGACCGCGGATATGAGAAACTTGATGAAAAGCTTCGTTCCGTAGGAGCCAGCATCTGGAGGGAAAAAGAGTGATAACGATAGCGACGCCCAGAGGAAGGCTGCTTGAGGAAACCGTCGAGCTTTTCGAAAAAGCCTCGATAGACATAACGGAAATAATTGAGGATTCAAGAAAGCTCATATTCGAGTTCAAAGAGGCGGGGCTCAAGCTTCTTATAGTTAGACCCACCGACGTCGTCTCCTACGTTGAGTACGGCGCCGCGGACTGCGGAATAGTCGGCAAGGACACCCTGATGGAACAGGACTGCAATCTTTACGAACCTCTTGACCTCGGAATAGGAAAATGCAAGATGGTGGTTGCCGCTCCGAAGGGTTTTGAAAAATCGGGAAAGACATCTTTGCGGATCGCAAGCAAGTATCCGAAAATCGCAAGCGATTTCTACAACAAAAAAGGCATAACCACGGAAGTTATAAAACTCTACGGCTCAGTTGAACTGGCACCCATAGTAGGCCTTTGCGACGCTATAGTGGATCTAACGGCCTCGGGAGAAACTCTTAAGAAAAACAACCTTGAGATAGTGGAAGTGGTAGCGGAAATAAGCGCGAAGTTCGTCGTTAACAAGGTGAGTTTGAAAATAAAGTCAAAGGAAATAAAGGAACTTCTGGCTAATCTTGAAAAGGTAAGATAGACCCACCTCTGTTTTTTTATGGCGGCGCGTCAAAAAAGCTCAAGCTGAGCGGCGCCGTCCCTCCTGAAACGGGAGACGTTAAGAGTCGCCTTTCTCCCAGAAAAACCGAACTTCCCGTAAGCAACGCGAAAAATCCTTTCTGTCTGCTCGGCGAAAACCCCCTTTCCTCTCATTCGGACACGGTACTCAGAGGAGTTAAGAGATCCGTCTCTCATTGATTCAATTCGCCCGAGGATCTTTTTCTTTCTGTCGGGGTAGTGGCGCTCAAGCCACGTAGAGAATATGTCGGCCACGCCGTAGGGAAGCCTTAGCATTACGTAACCCGCGTCGACCGCCCCGTGGACCGAAGCCTCTTTCATTATGGCCGGAACCTCGTGGTCGGTGAGTCCCGGAATCACTGGAGCTATGAGCACGGTCACGGGAATGCCGGCATCCGCAAGCCTAGCTATGGCCTTGAGCCTGTATTCTGGCTGCGACGCTCTGGGTTCCATTTTCCTTGAGAGTTCGCCGTCAAGCGTTGTGACGGAGACTATAACGCTCGCGCAGCCGATTTCGGCCATGTCAGAGAGGATATCAAGATCGCGGGTCACAAGATAATTTTTGGTCACTATCCCTACCGGGTTTCTGAATTCGCGCAGAACCTCGAGACACTTTCTTGTTATACAGAACTGTTTTTCCGCAGGCTGATAGCAGTCAGTAACCCCGCTTATCGCTATCGGTTTTGGAACCCATCTGGCCGACCGAAGTTCCTTTCTCAGAAGTTCCGGGGCATTTTGCTTGACGAAGATTTTCGTTTCGAAATCAAGCCCCGCCGAAAGCCCCAGGTATTCGTGCGTGGGCCTCGCGTAGCAGTAAACGCATCCGTGTTCGCATCCCCGGTAAGGATTGATGCTCGCGTCAAAAGAAACATCGGGACTCTGGTTGTAGGAGATTATGGTTTTCGTCCGGTCCTCGTAGTAAACGGTCTTGGGGGCACCGTCAGCAGAGGGCGCATCCTCATCCGCAACAAAATCAATCCGTTCGAACCTTCCAGTCGGGTTCTCCGGTGATCCCCTCCCTTTTATGCCAGGTTTCACTTTCTGAGTCTCCCTTAAAGCAAAAAGCCCCAAAGCGGCAGTGACCGCCTCGGGGCTTTTAAAACACTAAACGACTCTTTGCTCTCAGTTTATGTTCTTCGGCACCGGGTCATCCGCCAAGGCGTAACCGGATTTCGGAACGACAAAGTTTTTGAGCACAGGCTCATCCGAGAGAATCACCTTCTCAATCACCTCGTCCATATGTTCAACGGGGGTTAATTTCACTTCTTTTCTAATGTTCTCCGGTATGTCCTCAATGTCTTTTTTGTTATCCATGGGAATCAGCACTTCCTTTACCCTGCCCCTGTGGGCCGCAAGGATTTTCTCCTTGAGTCCTCCAATCGTAAGCACCCTTCCCCGAAGCGTGATCTCTCCCGTCATGGCGATTTCCCTGTTTATAGGCTTTCCCGTAAGGGCACTTGTTATTGCGCTCGCTATCGCTATGCCGGCACTCGGTCCGTCCTTGGGAGTAGCCCCCTCGGGAACGTGAATGTGTATATCCACGTTCTGATAGAAAAGTCTTTCAAGCCCCAGGCGCTGCGCCCTGCTTCTTACGTAACTCATCGCCGCGCGCGCGGATTCCTGCATTACCTCCCCGAGCTTGCCGGTAACGGTGAAATTCCCCTTGCCGGGAACGATGGAGACCTCTATGGTCAGAAGCTCTCCTCCAAGCTCCGTCCACGCAAGCCCCGTCGCGGCTCCCACCTGATCGGTCTGCTCGATCTTCCCGTACTCATACTTGGAAGTACCGAGATACTTGCCGACACTCTTGGCGGTAATGTTAACCCCCTTGGTTTTTTTCTTCTCGACAATCTCCCTTGCCACTTTCCTGCAGAGCGACGCTATTTCCCTCTCAAGGTTCCTGACCCCGCTTTCCTTCGTGTACCTTCTTATGATCTGCAGAAGCGCCTCACTCTTTATAGACACCTTGTGATCCTTGAGACCGTGGTTTTCCGTCTGCTTCCCTATAAGGAATTTCCTGGCTATCTGAAGCTTTTCCTGCTCAGTGTAGCCCGGAAGCCGTATTATCTCCATTCGGTCCTGAAGCGCCCAGGGAATCGTGTGGAGAACGTTCGCCGTCATTATGAACATCACCTTTGAAAGGTCGTAGTCGGCCTCGATGTAATGATCGTTAAAACTTGAGTTCTGCTCAGGATCAAGGGCCTCGAGAAGCGCGGAAGCCGGGTCTCCCCTGAAATCCATTCCCAGCTTGTCGATCTCGTCAAGGAGAAAAACCGGATTTATGGTTCCGGCCTTTTTCATTCCCTGTATTATCTTGCCGGGAAGAGCTCCTATGTAGGTCCTCCTATGACCCCTTATCTCGGCCTCGTCCCTTACTCCGCCCAGAGACGTCCTGACGAACTTGCGGCCCATGGCGCGAGCTATCGACTTGGCCAAAGAAGTCTTTCCGACCCCGGGAGGTCCCACGAAGCAGATTATCGGGCCCTTGAGCTTCCCGGCCAGAACGCACACCGCCAAGTATTCAAGTATTCTTTCCTTGGGTTTTTCAAGACCGTAGTGATCCTCGTCAAGAATTGCCGCGGCTTCCTTGAGATCGATGCGGTCCTCGGTTTTTTCCTTTACCCACGGCAGATCCAGAAGCCAGTCGATATAGTTTCTCACCACCGTCGCCTCGGCGGACATGGAGGACATCAGGCGAAGCTTGTTTATCTCTCTTTTAACCCTCTGCTCCAGATCTTCGGGAAGTTCCTTCTCCTTCAGCTTTTCCTCAAACTCATCTATTTCGCTTTTGAGATCGTCGCCCGTGCCGAGCTCCTTCTGGATGGCCTTCATCTGCTCGTTGAGATAGTACTCCCTCTGGGCCTTTTCCATCTGCTTTTTGACTCTTTTCCCTATCCGCTTTTCCATCTGGAGTATCTCAAGCTCCGACTGCATTTTCTCGCAGAGCTTCTCAAGCCTCTCAAGAGGATGGATTACCTCCAGAATCTCCTGCTTGTCCGAAAGCTTCATGTTAAGATGCGAAGCGATCGTGTCGCCGAGCTTGCCCGGCTCGTCAATGGACATGAAAGTCACGAGAGTCTCCGAGGGAATCTTGGTGTTCAGCTTCACATAATCCTCGAAAAGCTTGGTCGCCGAGCGCATCAGCGCTTCGACCTCGACGCTTTCTTCCGAAGGCTCCTCTATCTCCATTACCTCTACAACAAACATGTCTTTCTGGGGAACAAAACCCGTTATGGATGCCCTTTTCTTGCCCTCGACAAGTACTTTCACCGTGCCGTCGGGAAGCCGGAGCATCTGAACTATCGTTCCGATGGTCCCGATTCTGTACATGTCCTCGTTCCCAGGTTCATTTACCTTCGCGTCTTTCTGCGCCGAAAGAAATATTTCCTTGTTGCCCTTCGCCGCCTCTTCAAGGGCCTTGATGGATTTTTCTCTGCCCACGAAAAGCGGAGCCAGCATATAGGGGTAGATAACTACGTCGCGAAGCGGAAGGAGCGGAAGGGTTTTTTCGTTAATGTTTACGGAATCTGATATTTTCTCCTCCTCAATACACAAGCTTACTTAGAGTATATAATACAGATTTCGGATATTTACAACCCTGTTATTATACAGCATGCCCAGAGTTAAGCATAATCCAGAGGAAAAGCACGTGTTGGAAATAATTACCATTTAGTAGTAATTTTTAATAAACTGGTTATTTTTATAATGCAAAGCACAAAACCTTAAGGAGGAATCAAAATGATTGACACCGACGTACAGGACGCCATAAATACGCAAATAAGAAACGAGTACTATTCATCCTATCTCTATCTTTCAATGTCTGCCTACTGCGAATCCAAGAACTTTTCCGGTTTTGCAAGTTGGCTTCGCAATCAGAGCGAAGAGGAGCTTGTGCACGCGATGAAGTTCTTGGATTACCTGATCGACAGGGGAGGCAGAGTAGTTCTGGAATCGATAGAGCAGCCCCCTTCTGAGTTTGGGGCCTTCCTCGAGATGTTCGAGGAAGTGCTCGAACATGAAAGGGAGGTGACGGGGATGATAAACAATGTTTACGATCTGGCCGCCTCGAAAAACGATCAGGCGACTTTAGTAAAGCTTCACTGGTTCATAGAAGAGCAGGTTGAGGAGGAAAAAAGCGCCGAGGCAGTCGTTGAGCAACTGAGACTCGCCGAGGACAACCCGGCCGCGCTTCTGATTCTCGACAGAGAGCTCGCCACGAGAGGGGTCGAATAACGAAAAACAAACGGTTTCTCCCTTGCCCAGCATTTGTGGCCAGGGGAGAACTGTCTCAACATCTCCGGGCTTGCTGTATCAAGCTTTTCCCGCAATAAGAAGTAAAAAATTAAGCTTCCCCGGTTTCCCAAGCAAAAATCTCAGGAATCTTTACTTTCAGTCTCCGGTATGTATTTTAGTCCGGTTATAGATTAAAACGTTCTCCACAGTCAGGAAGAAGGAAGCAGCAAGTTGGGAATAAAGTACAGCCGGCCTGAAGTAAACAGGCAGATTACAAAACAGCTCATAAACGACTACGGGGCGATCGTTTCGACCTTGACCAAGGTCTTCGGCCGCGAAAGCCTTGAGCACGTCCAGAGATCGTGCGGCAACTCTTTTGAGAAAATGAGAACGAAATGGGGGAAAGAAGGTATCCCCGATGATCCCCAGGGCGCGGTATGGGCTGACATAACGGAGAACTCAAGCAAGCTTTTCTGCAGAAAGATAAACTACCTCTCCAAGGCAAACGGGAGAGAAAAAAGAATTGACGTATCGGGGTTTCGCCTTCCCTTTCCGCAAAAAGAGGAAGTGGCGAAAAATCTGGTCGAACTGCTTTTCGCTTTATGCGATCCCCGGATAGAAAACCGCTTTCAGAAATACCTGATACTGAACGTGCTCTGCGGATTCTCCTGTTCCTCCCTTGCGAGGATACTGCAGAGAAACGAAAAAGCTTTAGAAGAGCAGCTCGCTTCGGAAAAAAAGAAAATAACCCAGGGAACCGTTCGGCTGACCCGGGAGGAAGCGGAGAAGAATCTCGAGGCGGTGACAAAGAACATTTCCGAGATTTTCAGTCTCGGGCAAAACGGTATCCGAAAAGGAATGGCTCCCATAGCCTCTTTGTGCCTCTCCGCGATAAGACTGGGCGAGGCGCTGCTTGATTTTCCTGCGACCAAAAAACCTGGGGTTCACGCTCTTTTATCATTCATGCTGCTGAACGCCTCAAGACTTCGCACCATGAACGACGACGCCGGAAAGCCGCTTGGGATAAAGGAGCAGAACAGGGAACTTTGGGACAGGAACATGATCAAAAGGGGATTCGAGCACCTTGCTCTTTCAACTGAGGAAGGGGGAGAGGTTACGGAAATTCACTTAAAGGCCGGCGTTGACGCCGTGCACTCCCTAGCGAAAAAATACGGGGATACCAACTGGGACCGGATCATCTCGCTTTACGACAAATATCTGGCTTGCAACTACTGTCCGCTCGTCGAGCTTCAAAAAGCAATCGCCATCTCGAAAACCCGAGGACCGCAAGAAGGCCTTCAGGCAATAGGGGGTATACAGAGGGTTGAGGAGCTGTCATCACACGATCTTCTGTATTCGACTCTGGGTAATCTTCATTTCCAGCTTCACAGGTACGAAGACGCTATATCGAATTTCAACCGCGCTATCGGTCTCACCGAAGAAACTTTCGAAAAAGCGTTTTACTCCAAAAAGATAAAGATCTGCGAAGACAGAATGAATATGTCAAAGCGCTATAGATATGGAGTTTCCTTTTAAACGCTCCACGGCCACTCAAGATGCCCGCGGACTCAATCCTTAAACACGCCGTCACATTCTTACTAGTTTTATCCGTCTTGGTCATGTCCGCTCGTGCGGAACCCGCATCTTTAAGCGAAAATACGACGGAACCCGTGTCTTTTCGAAACGGCATGGTCGTATCCCAAGAGCAGACCGCGACTCTCGTCGGCCTTTCCGTACTCAAAAAAGGCGGAAACGCCATTGACGCCGCCGTCGCAATGGGATTTGCGCTCGCCGTCACTTACCCGAGAGCTGGAAATCTCGGGGGCGGCGGATTCATGCTGGTTCATCTGGGCGAAACAGGGCAGACCGTCGCCATAGACTACAGGGAAAAAGCTCCACTTAAAGCCACGCGCGACATGTTTCTCAATAAAAACGGAGAGGTCGACGTGGAACGGGCGAGACACAGCATCTATTCCTGCGGAGTTCCGGGAACAGTCGCGGGGCTTTCGCTGGCACTTGAAAAATACGGAACCATGTCGCTTAAAGAAACACTCGCGCCCGCGATAAAACTCGCGGAGGATGGATTTGTAGTTTCGGCGGAGCTTAGAAAATCGCTTCTCGAAGCAAAAGAGCGAATGAAAAAATCGTCCGAGAGCATGGGTGTTTTTTTCAAAAACAACGGAGAACCGCCCCGGGAAGGAGAAATTCTCAGGCAGAAGAACCTCGCATGGAGCCTAAAGGAGATAAGCAAAAACGGCTCAGAGGCATTTTACAGGGGAGCTATAGCGAAAAAAATCACAGCTTACATGAAGTATAAAGGAGGTCTCTTAACCAAACAGGACCTTGCGTCATACGAAGCCGTGATAAGAGAACCGGTGAGCGGAAGCTACAGAGGCTACCAGATTTATTCAATGCCGCCTCCAAGCTCGGGCGGGGTGCATCTCATCGAAATGCTCAACATTCTTGAGCGCTATCCCCTCTCGCAATACGGGCATAATTCCACCCGATATGTCCACATTCTCTCAGAAACCATGAAGCTTGCCTACGCGGACAGGTCAAAACATCTGGGTGACCCGGATTTTTCCCCGGTTCCAGCAAAACAGCTCGTCTCAAAACAGTACGCAAAACGCCTCGCAAACCGGATCAACCCTGAAAACCCGACCCCAAGCAGATACGTAAAGCCGGGCTCTCCAATCCACCCCCAAGGCACTGACACCACCCACTTCACGGTCGCCGACAGGTTCGGAAACGTGGTTTCAAACACATACACGCTTAACTTCGCCTACGGCTCAGGGCTCGCCGTGGCGGGAACCGGGATTCTGCTCAATAACGAAATGGACGATTTCTCGGCAAAACCCGGAACTCCTAACGCATACGGACTTATCGGC
>JAKZRS010000044.1:0-6384 GCA_047518015.1 Thermodesulfobacteriota bacterium
AGGTTCGGGGAGATGAGGTAAGGAGGGTCGAGGGGCTGCTCAACGGGAGGCCTCGGAAGGTTCTGGAGTACCGGACGCCGGAGGAGGTTTTCAAAAAGGCTTTGGCCCTCGGGGGGTGATCTGGAAGAACAGGGAGAGAGAAGTCGGAGAGGAGTCCGGGGGCGCCATGGCGTTTGCCTTCGGTCGGGCTACGCCCTCCCTTCGGCAAACGCCATCCAGATGTCTTGATAATCCGGTGCCGGGGAATATAATCTTTTCCCTAGACGGAGAGCACCACCTTTTGCTGAAGGTGTTGCACTTCAGAGTTGATAAGAGGAAATCAAAAAAACGGGGAAAATATCTTTTTGTTTCCTGATGTACACGAATTCGGACATTTTGATTATGTATATGGTTTCAATTTTGCTCTGAATTGCGAAATACAGCGAAATGAGGTCGGAAAAATTAAAAGATCCCAGCGGATTTTCCCATGGAAAAAAACATTGCGATATCCATATTTGAAGTTGTAGGCAGCCCCTTATGCGTTGCGTCGGATGATGGACAAAAAGTGTATGACCGGCTGGTCTCCGCGCTAAATGAGAATCTGCGTGTCTCCCTCTCGTTCCGCAACGTTACCGCGCTGACATCGGCTTTTCTAAATACGGCGATCGGACAGTTGTACGGTGAACTTGATGAAAATCGAATTCGTGAATTGCTGAAAGTGGAAGATATTGATCCAGATGATATAGAACTGCTAAAACGCGTCGTTGTCACTGCCAAGCAGTACTTTCAAGACAAACCGGCTTTCAGACAGGCGCTTCTGGAAACGACTGAAGATCAAAGCGATGAAGAATAAAGCGGTGGACGTAGAAGATTACCACTTCCAATCAGAAGACAAGTTGTTTTTTGACACCAACATCTGGTTGCTTATATACGGCCCGCAGGAACAAAAGAATACTAAAAAGATGGAAATCTACTCGTCCGCGTTCCGCCGCATCCTGGAAGCGCAAAGCCGTATTTACATTGATGTTCTCATCGTCTCAGAATTTATTAACACCTATGCAAGGCTGCAATGGAATATTCTTAAGCGAATCGGCGAGATCAGCGAGATTAGCAGGGAAAGATTTAAAAATTTTCGTGACAGTTCTGACTTTAAACCTGTTGCTCAAGAAATCGCTGACAAGGCCAAGCGGATCCTGACACATTGCTCCAAGATTGAAAGCGGTTTTGAGACGTTGACCCTTGACAGCTTAATTAACGAGTACGCAAATGGAGGCACTGACTTCAACGACCAAGTTTTTGGAGAACTGTGCAGAAACAAGGGATTAAAACTTGTAACGCATGACGCCGACTTCAGAGGCCAGGGAATATCCATACTTACGGCCAATAATCGTTTGCTCAGTTAATCTTCATGTCACCGCACTTCAATTTTCCGAATTCACCGCGCGCAACTCTCCCCCCAGAGCTTCTCAGTCTTCTCGAAGATGATATGCCGGGAAATACGGGGTTCGAGAATTCTCTGCCGGTGGCGGTGGCGGAACCCCGGGGCACGTCTGCTTTAAAGGTAGTTGATGCTTTAAACAATACCGCAATGATTGCTGAGGTATCGGGATGAAATTCCATCTGCCGACAATTCGCCACGACCAAGAAGGGTTTTCGTTTCTGGTAAGTCTCCATTCTCAGACCAGGGAATGTCTCTATGAAAATATCAGCATTGACATGGGGTCAACGCGTTGGTTTGACGCCGACATGTGCGCGGCATTCGGAGCTATTCTCTGCCGTTTGGGAGATAAGCTGAATACCGTCAGATTGACCAACATTCCTTGGAAGATAGAAGAAATTCTCTCGAAAAACGGCTTTTTAGGTCATTACGGTTTGACAAGCAACGTGCCGGATCATTGGGGAACGACAATCCCCTATAAACGGTTCGATATCAAGGACAGCCGCTACTTTTTTGACTATATCGACAATGAATTCATTAATCGTCCCGAAATACCGAGCATGTCCCTTGGTCTTCTTAAAAAATTTCGCGAGAGTGTCTTTGAGATATTCAGCAACGCAGTACTGCATTCCAACACGAAACTGGGAATTTTCAGTTGCGGGCAGTTCTTTCCTAACCGGGATCAGCTTGATTTCATGGTAGTTGATCTAGGCATCGGCATGCGAAAAAAAATAAGCCACCACCTTGGCAGAGATATTGCTCCGGAGAAAGCCATTGAATGGGCCACTGAAGAAAAAAATACGACGAGGCACATGGGAATCCCCGGCGGACTGGGGCTGAAACTGCTGCGCGAATTCATCGACCTAAACGGCGGCCGCATCCAGATCGTGTCTGACGCAGGTTACTGGTGTCGGCAAAGCCAGAGTACCAGCATGCACCGATTAGAAAATCCTTTCCCCGGTACGGTAGTGAGCATAAAGATAAACACTGCGGATACTCGTTCCTACCATCTTTCTTCCGAATCTAGAACCGACGATATTTTCTAAGTTCTTCCAGAATATATCCCTGACAAACCCTACATTAGACATTCATGAGCTTGACATGAAACCGTTTCTCTACGTGTAAAGAGCGGTTTTATTTTCTTTTGCGATTTTCAACAACCATGAAAATTGGATGGTAGGCTTCCAATTTTCATGATATATTTTCGCATGAAATCAAGCCAAAGACATCCTGCCAAGATAAATCACTTATCAGGATGGGTGCCGTCCCCAAGTCCGACATAAGATATCCGAGTAATACGACAGATATCAGTCAAACTCGACCCGTAATCAAGACTTCGATTATCTGGGCTCCCCTTGAGACCCTCAGCCCCGGAATAAGGACAGAGCTCCTTGGCGGTCAAAACCATCACCGGGCCGGTTTCTGCCAAGCGGGCAATCTTTTTTCTTTCTCCGTCCTCCAAGGATTCCCTCAGCGTACTGAACACGAGCACGGGGTTCGGAAAGGTTTTTGAAAGGTATCGCATTCTTTTGAAATCCTTATCCTCGAATTTTCCGTACGTCTTGCATTCGCCGAGAAGCAGTTCCACTTTGCTCCCGTGCGTCCCACTCTTCCAGAACGCGGCAAAGTCGGCTTCTACCGTCTTGCCGTCAGGAGATTCCGCCTTGAAACTCATTACGGAAGTAATCTGGAAATCGTGGCTTACAAGTCTGAGCGGGCTAAAAAAATTCAGGGTAAGTAAAACCGAGTAAGCCCCGTCCGCGTAATTCGGGATGCTGAACGGACCCGCCGTCCTGTAGTACCAAGGGTCTTTTCCCCCGGCGTCAAGATTTCCGACGGCGGGGAAAGCGTCAAGGCACTTGGGGCAGGCAAGTGAATCCCCGAGGCTTTCAAGGGAGTACCATGAATGCCTGGAACAGTTCGGGCACTTGACGCGCGCTCCAAGCCGAAAAAACCCTTTTTGAGTAAGGTAATCGTAAAGACTTTTTCTGTACCGTTTCTTTCTCTTAAGCCTCTCCTTCACTTCGGCTACTGATATTTCCCTTTCATGGCTGACTTTATTTCCATCAAGCGGAGTTCCGTCAGGACCCACGGAACCGCCGTTCATGTATTCAAGCAGTTACAGCAGCCTTGGGTTCTGGAAACGGGAAACGAACCCCTCGAACCCTTGGCGTATCCGCTTCGCCAGCACCCCCGCCGATGACAGTTCCGGTCTCTTCCAGCCAAGATCACTCAACCACGCGAAAAAGACCTTTTCCACTGAAGGCACCTTCTGCGACCTGAAAAAACCGTTTCGTGCCAGTCTGACCAGTCCGTTTCTGCCGATTCGCCAGTCCTCCGGCCACTCAGCCAGCCCTGAAATGGCGCGGATGAAATTTTCGCCGGAGAGTTTCGGGAAGGCTTCGGCGACAAGGTCCGTTCCCGTGTAAGAATCAATGGTGATTTCACACTATGTCCGGGGCTGGTTTCTCTTAATCAATTCGGCGAGAAATTTCGTAAAAGGCACAATGTTTCGCTCGACGCTGGCGTCCTCCAGCGCCTCCATGTAGCGACCACGTTTTTCTACCGGTATCACAAGCCAGGGATAACCTCCCGCCACCAGCATTACGTTCATGAGAAACCGTGCCATCCGTCCGTTGCCGTCCACAAAGGGATGTATGTAAACAAAAACAAAATGTCCGAGAACCACCCTTGCTTCAGGGCTTTCCTCATTTCGCAGCAGATCAAAGAAAGTCGGCATCAACTCGCGCACCGATTCGTGACTGGGCGGCACATGCATTGATCCGCGTATATAAACCGGAACCCTTCGGTATCCCGCAAGCTCTGCTGCGCCGATAATCCCGGCCGCCACGCTTGGCCCGAACAGCTCCCGATACCATTTGCCGAAATCGTCCGCAACGGCCTCACCGGGATTTTTTCCCTCAAGAACATTAATTATGGTAAGTTTTACGGCCTGAAAAGTTTGCCAGTATCCGCGCGCGGCAAGAGCGTCGCGGTTCTCTTTATCGGCTCCGTCCGGGTTCCACTTCCCTTTGCGCACGCGTTCTATAAGCTCGATACCGACGCGGTATCCCTCGATCGACAGTGAATTGTACGCGTCTGAAGCGTAAATATCGTCTATTCGCCGAAGGCATGTCTTAATGTCGACGGTGGGCCGCGGAGCTTTCGGAAAATGTTTAATAACGTCCTTGCGGAATCCGGCCCACATCATGCGCACGCGATTTACGTGAGGCGAGACCTCGCGCGCCCCGAAAGAAACCCCCGTTTTCTCCTCGAAGGGGTCAGACTCATATACCACGTGCCCGGCGCTTCTCATCGTATCGATAATTGCGTCCGCGACCCCGTTGCGCCCGATATTCCGAAAAGCGCCGGCGAGACGGCTCGCGACCGTGCTGCGGCCATCTTCAAGAAGTTTGGGCAGAATGTCGGAGGCGTCGTTCATCATGGAGAGGGCCAGACGCAACTCAAGCGGCCGCGCGGCGAAAAGCGACGGCGCGCAGGCAATTAACGCGGCAGGAAGAGTCATAATCCTGAGACCCTCGAACCCTTCTCCACTTATCTCGCTTATGTCGTTCTCTTCGGGCAGTTTCAGACGAAGGTCAAAAACCGACGTGTCATGAAGAAGTCCTGTCGACTTGTTGGAACCTTTCGGGGAACGCAGCACGAGCTGGCGCGGCACTGTCCAGTTTCCGGTATGCAGACTGAGGGACTGCTCGGGAGACAGACACCAGGAACGCTTGAATCTGGAATTCAGGTAGTCGGCGCAGAATCCCCAAAAGGAGGCATGCCAGGATGTGCTCTCTCCAGGCGCTTCGTCGGGGCGAGCCGGGATATACCAGCCTTTCATTACCATCTGAATGAAACCGTTTTTAAGCAGTCGTTCCCGGTGAGTTCTGCTTATGTCGCTTGCGCGCAGGGCGATTTTTCCGCTGTCCTGGATTCCTTTCAGAACGGAAAGAGACCGAGCTAGTTTTTCAGAAGCGGTTGCCATGGCTTGCCTTTAATTTATGTGATTTGGCCTTTGCATATTTAGGGTATTAAGCATGGCATATTTAGGGTATTATGTCAAGGTATTTTTAGGTTGTTGCGTTTGGTAGCTGAAACCACACTTCGATATTAACCTGATTGACTCAAGCCTTTGGTTCGGGGCACCGGGTTAACTTCAAACCTGCATTTGCCAATGGAGACAATCTGAAATTTTGGCGGTTTACGATAAGGCCATGGTGGACTTGCTGGTTTTTTGTTGATGAATTCATTTTCAATAAACCACAGTCCAATTTCCTGGTCTCTGAATTCTGGGCAGTTATTCCAAAAACAGTCGTTGTTAATGCTGACTGTCACCTCGTAACTTTTTCGGTTTCCAACAAGCTTCAGCGTGACCGGTTTATGCCTCTGGTTTTCGTTGAAGACTCGGTCCCGGTCATTGATTTTGATCCTTAATCCGTACCCCGCTCCGGTTTCGTTGTTTGTCCGACCGTTTGACCATGCGCTTGCAATGAAGCTGTTCTGTTCCAATGGCGGAATCCTCCTGAACAGTTTTTGCATTTAACCGTCGCCCATTCAATTCCATAACGTGTAAACCCATACACAGATTTTACATGATAAAGAATTATAATCTCATCTTGAAACAAACGGGACGAATTCGCAAATTCTGTGTGAAAACCTTTCTTGCAAATCCATGCCAGATACCATGCTATCGCCTACTCGAAACCCTCAACCCTCACTCTGTTGATGGTGATGCTGTTCAG
This sequence comes from Thermodesulfobacteriota bacterium, assembly GCA_047518015.1. GTDB lineage: Bacteria > Desulfobacterota_D > UBA1144 > Nemesobacterales > Nemesobacteraceae > Nemesobacter. The sequence goes on from JAKZRS010000044.1 coordinate 6,166, forward strand.
AACTCCGCCTTACGAGTAATACTGGATAAATATATGAGTGTTTTAGTCTTAATACTCATAAAATAATGAGTACAATATGGGTAAATATTCATATTTAATCATGAAAAACTTGTCTTCAGAATCTTTACGGAACGCCGTCGATGCTTATATAAAAGCACCGACCGAGAAAAACCGCGCCAAGCTCGCCGCGGCAATGGAGGAATATAAAGAGCTTTGGAT
>JAKZRS010000045.1:0-36657 GCA_047518015.1 Thermodesulfobacteriota bacterium
TAATGCCGGGGGACAACGTAAGCATGGATGTGGAGTTAATAGCGCCTGTGGCGATGGAGGAGCAGCTTCGTTTTGCGATAAGAGAGGGTGGAAGAACCGTAGGGGCGGGTGTAGTAACGGAAATCATTGAATAATGGGTAAAGCTTCGAAAATAAGAATAAAGCTTAAGTCTTTTGACCACAGGCTTCTTGATAATTCAACGGAGGAGATTGTTGATACCGCCAAGAGAACCGGCGCAAGAATAGCCGGTCCGGTTCCGCTTCCCACCAGTATAAACAGGTACTGTGTGCTGCGTGGTCCTCATGTGAACAAGAACTCGAGAGAACATTTTGAAATAAGAACGCATAAAAGGCTTGTAGACATACTTGAACCTACCCAGCAGACGATAGACGAACTTATGAAACTAAACCTTGCTTCGGGTGTGGAAGTGGAGATAAAACTTACGGGCTCGTAAAAATATGATTCAGGGACTTATAGGAAGAAAAAGGGGGATGACCGAGTTTTTCAACGACGATATGGTGAAGGTCATCACTACCGTCGTTGAAGTGGGCCCATGCCCCGTGGTTTTAAAAAAAACCAAGGACTCAGACGGCTACGACGCCATCCAACTCGGGTTCAAAGATGTAAAGCCTCAGCGGGTTACGCGCCCCATGAAGGGACATTTCGCGAAAGCCGGGGTGAATCCCACCGCGGAACTCAGAGAGTTCTCCGCCACAGTTGAAGATTACAACATAGGGGATGTGGTAAAGGTTGACGTTTTCAAGGTAGGAGACGTTCTTGATGTCACCGCTAAAAGCAAGGGCAAGGGCTTTGCCGGAACCATAAAACGCTACAATTTCTCAAGACAGCCGATGTCCCACGGTGGTATGGGCAACAGAAGACCTGGTTCTATAGGACAGGCTTCATCTCCGGCCAAGGTGTGGAAAGGCATAAAAATGCCAGGGCGCATGGGTGGAAAGAATGTAACGGTTCAGGGCGTCAAGGTAGTCGATATAGATGTTGAGAGAAATCTTCTTTTCGTAAAGGGATCAGTTCCAGGCCCTGTGGGAGGAACGGTTCTTCTCCGGCACACGTCAAAGGGGGCGAAAAATGCTTCAAGTTGACGTCTACGACATCGCCAGGAAAAAGGTAGGAACGATTGAGCTTCGCTCCGAGATCTTTGAAGCTCCGGTGAAAAAGCACCTGCTTCATGAAGTCGTTAACTGGCAGCTTGCCAAAAAAAGGGCCGGGACTGCGTCCACCAAAACAAGAGGTGAAGTCCGCGGTGGCGGGGCAAAGCCTTGGAAACAGAAACACACGGGTCGCGCAAGGGCGGGATCCAGACGTTCTCCGATCTGGCGCAAGGGTGGAGTGGTTTTCGGGCCAAAGCCTAAAGACTGGTCTTACTCAATTCCGAAAAAGGTAAGAAAAGGGGCGCTTGTTTCCGCTCTTTCGAGCCGTTTCGGCGAAGGTGCCATAGTTGTGCTCGACAATTTAGAGCTTCCAGAAATAAAAACCAGACAGGTGGCGAAATTCATGAAGGATTTCGAATTTTCCCAAGCCCTTATGGTTGTCGGTCCGGATAACGAGAATCTCCGCAAGTCTGCAAGGAACATCCCCGACGTAAAGGTGCTGGTAGATGAAGGACTCAATGTCTACGATCTGCTTAGGCACAAGAACATAGTCATTGTGCGGGACTCGGTTGAAAAAATTCAGGAGAAACTTTCATGAAAGATCCCCGCTCGATCATAAAACTTCCGATAGTGACTGAGAAAAGCACCGAAGCCAGAGAAAAGGGCTGGTATGTTTTTTCCGTCGACAGAAGATGCAACAAGAAAGAGATACAGGACTCAATTGAGAAGATTTTCGGTGTCAAGGTGGACAGAGTAAGAACACTTGTGCTTCCTGGAAAGAGAGTGAAAAGGTTCGGCAGGGTTGTGGGAAAGAGGTCGGCAGTTAAAAAGGCTTACGTGAAACTCAGAGAAGGAGAAATCAACCTGTTTGAGGGAGTTTGATCATGGGAATAAAAATATATAACCCCACATCTCCGGGAAGAAGGTTTATGTCCGGGTTTGATTTTGAGGAAATAACCTCCAAAACGCCCCACAAGTCCCTTACTGTCTCACTTAAAAAAAGCTCTGGACGCAACTCAAATGGAAGGATTACCAGCTTCAGAAAAGGCGGCGGTCACAAGAGACGTTACAGAATAATAGATTTCAGAAGGGACAAACACGGCATACCCGCCAGAGTCGTCTCGCTGGAGTATGATCCGTATCGCTCGGCTAGAATTGCGCTTCTGGCCTACGCTGACGGTGAAAAAAGATATATTATAGCCACTGCGGGCCTTAAAGTGGGTGATGAGTTGAATTCCGGACCCGGGGTAGAAATTTCAAGCGGAAATGCTCTTCCCATAGAGAATATTCCTGTGGGTACAGTTATTCACAATATAGAGATGAGACCTGGAGGCGGAGGAAAGCTAGTCCGCTCCGCCGGTTCATCTGCACAGATTGTCGCAAAAGACGGCAACTACTCCCAGATAAAACTCGCCTCTGGCGAAATAAGACTTATTCACCTGCGGTGCATGGCTACCGTAGGAAGAATCGGGAACGCTGAAAACGAGCTTATAGTGTGGGGAAAGGCCGGAAGATCCCGGCATAAGGGGGTAAGGCCTACAGTTCGCGGAGTGGCGATGAACCCGGTTGATCATCCCCATGGGGGAGGAGAAGGCAAGGCGGCCAAGGGAAATCCTCATCCTGTTTCCCCTTGGGGTTGGATTACAATAGGAAAAAAGACGAGAAACAACAAGAGAATGGACAAATATATAGTTAAGCCAAGAAGAGTTGGCTACGGAATGGATTAATCGCGGGAGCTTCGGATGGCAAGATCAAGTAAAAAGGGACTGTACGTACACGAAAAACTTATGAAGAAAGTTGAGCAGGCGCAGAGTTCCGGAAGTCAGAGAATTATCAGGACCTGGTCAAGAGCCTCAATGGTAATACCAGAGATGATAGGAATGACTTTTGCGGTTTACAACGGAAGGAAGTTTGTCCCCGTATTCGTATCTGAACAGATGGTTGGGCATAAACTGGGCGAATTCTCTCCCACAAGGACTTATCATGGCCACTCGGGCGACAGGAAAGCCAGAAAGAGATAGTGATAACTGAGAGATAACAAATGGTTTCTAAAGCAATACATAAATATGCCAGGGTATCGCCGAAGAAGGCTAGGTTGGTGCTTGACCTCATAAGAGGCAAGGGTGTTGAGGAAGCTTCATCGATTCTTCTTTCTGCCCGCAAGAGGGTCTCACCGCTGATTTCGGAACTGCTGAAGTCGGCTGTTGCCAACGCCTCTGAAAAAGGATACAGCGATATGGATTCCCTTTACATAAAGGAAGTCTATGCAACGCAGGGCCCAACACTGAAACGTTTTCGGGCCAGGGCGATGGGAAGGGCTTTTGCCCGCAAAAGCAGTATGAGTCACATAACAATAATACTTGAACAGAGGGGATTCTGAATTGGGCCAGAAAATTAATCCTATAGGATTTCGCATTGGAATAACCAGGTCGTGGGACTCCAAGTGGTTTGCCGAAAAACAGAGGTACAGATCCTTGCTCAAAGAGGATATAGAAATTCGCAACTACATAAAGAAGACCTTTTATCAGGCGGCTATCTCGAACATTGAGATTGAAAGAGCCGCGGCGGACAAGGTCAGGATTTCGGTGTACGCGGCAAGGCCCGGGATCATCATAGGAAGGAAAGGCCAGGAGATAGAGCAACTGAAGAAAAAACTCCAGAAGATGACCGGGAAAGGCATATTTCTTGATATAAGGGAAGTAAAAAGGCCCGAAACTGACGCGCAGCTCGTCTCGGAAAACCTTGCCCTTCAGCTTGAAAGAAGGGTTGCGTACAGAAGGGCCATGAAAAGGGTGCTTTCCTCCTCCATTCGAGCTGGGGTTCTCGGAATAAAAGTTATGGTCGCCGGGCGTCTCGGCGGAGCCGAAATATCGAGAAGGGAGTGGTACAGGGAAGGAAGAGTGCCATTGGGAACGCTCCGCGCGGACCTTGACTACGGGGTTGCCGAAGCGTCGACTACATACGGAGTAATAGGCGTAAAGGTCTGGATATTCAAAGGCGAGATAATACAGAAAAAGATAAAGGCGAGGGCGAACGAGGCCCCTAAGAATATAGATACCGATGCTTCAGCCTAAAAAGACAAAGTACAGAAAGCAGTTCAAGGGAAGGAACAGAGGAGCTGCAACCCGGGGGACGAAGTTTGCCTTCGGTGATCTTGCGCTTCAGACCGTGGAGAACGGGATGATCTCCGCAAGGCAGATAGAAGCTGCTCGTATTGCGATTACAAGACACGTGAAAAGAGGAGCGCACCTCTGGATAAGAATATTTCCCTATAAACCCATTACCAGAAAACCTGCCGAGACCAGGATGGGAAAGGGCAAGGGGGATGTAGACAGTTACGTGGCGCCGGTAAAAAGAGGACAGTTTCTTTACGAAATATCCGGAGTAAGTGAAGAACTTGCACGCTCAGCCTTAAGGCTTGCTTCCTATAAGCTTCCTCTTAAAACTAGGATAATAGTCAGAAGCGAGGAGGAGTTTATCTGATGGCAACAAATGCAGAAGAACTCAGAAACCTCACTCCCGAGGAACTGCGCAAGCGCCACCGTGATGCGATCGAAGAGCTTTTTAATGTCAGAATACAGGTTGCTACCGGGCAGAACCCGAACAACGCGAGGATAAAACAGCTAAAAAGGGAGATTGCAAGGGTACTTACCATAACAAAACAGCGGGAGATCGCCTCGGAGAATTGATTCTATGGAAAGAGGAAAGTTAAAGACGAAAACGGGGGTTGTGGTAGGTAACAAAATGGACAAGACTGCGGTTGTAGAAGTGCAGCGGACGAAGAGTCATAGTCGGTACAAAAAGCAGATAAGGGTCAGCAAGCGATTTAAGGTCCATGACGAGCGCAACGAATGCAACATCGGAGACAGGGTGGAAATAATGGAGTCAAGGCCCCACAGCAAGACCAAAAGGTGGAGACTAAGCAAGGTGGTCAGTCAGGTGGCAAGCGCGTAAGGCGGGGTTTTTGATTCCGCGGATGACGGGAGAAAAGAAATGATTCAGTCAAGCACATATTTGGACTCGGCGGATAACACAGGGGCCAAAAAGCTGTTCTGCATAAAGGTCCTGGGGGGTTCGGGAAGAAGATATGCGCGGCTTGGAGATGTGGTTGTAGTCTCAGTCAAGCAGGCCATTCCGAAGTCCAAGGTGGAGAAGGGCAATATATACAAGGCGGTAATAGTCAGGGTGAGAAAGGAACAGAGAAGGCCCGATGGCACCTATGTGCGCTTTGATAATAACGCCGCCGTTATAATAGACAAGGAAAACGAACCAATAGGCACGAGAGTTTTCGGGCCGATAGCTCGTGAACTGAGACTCAAGGGTTTTATGAAAATCATCTCACTTGCCCCGGAGGTTGTCTGACCATGTCCACTGGGAAGAGAAAGTTTAATATAAGGGCCGGGGATACGGTCTACGTAATTGCTGGCAAGGAAAAGGGGAAGACTGGCAAAGTGCTCAGAATTGACAGGGGTGCCGAAAAGGCCTTCGTGGAAAAGCTCAATATCATAAAGAGACACAGCCGTCCGACGCAGAAAAACCCTGGCGGTGGCATCATTGAGAAAGAGGCTGGAATTCATGTCTCAAACCTGATGCTGTACGATTCTGAGGGTGGAACACCGGTAAAGGTCGGGTACAGAACCGGCGAGGACGGTGGGAAAGTGAGATACAACAGAAAAACTGGAAAGGAAGTCTGAGGAAATGATTCCGAGAATAAAGACTCTGTATATGCGCGAGGCCATACCCGCGCTGATTGAAAAGTTCTCCTACGGAAACACTATGCAGGTTCCGAAGCTTGAGAAAATCGTGGTGAACATGGGGCTTGGGAGGCTTAGTGAAGCGGGGAGACAGACAAAGGTAATAGACAATGCTGCTTCGGAACTGGCGGATATAACGGGACAGAGGTCGGTGATTACAAAGGCGCGCAGGTCAGTTGCGGGTTTCAAACTCAGGGAAGGCCAGCCAATAGGCTGCATGGTTACGCTTCGGGGGGAGAGGATGTATGAGTTTTTTGACCGTTTGGTGAATCTTGCTCTTCCGAGGGTCAGGGACTTCAAGGGCTTATCACCGCGGTCTTTTGACGGTTCGGGTAATTATACTCTGGGGATAAGGGAACATCTGGTTTTTCCTGAAATAGATTACAGCAAGGTTCAGTACAACAAGGGAATGAACGTGAGTCTGATTACAACTTCAAAAACGGACGCTGAGGCCATGGAGCTTCTCAGCCGTCTCGGAGTGCCGTTTGCGAAGAATTAAGAGAGAGGGATTATGACAAGAAAAGCGTTACTTGAGAAATCGAAGAGAAAGCCAAAGTTTCGCGTGCGTGGGGTTAGCCGATGCGGACTTTGCGGAAGGCCGAGAGGTTTTATGAGAAAATTCGGCATCTGCAGGATCTGTTTCAGATCTCTTGCCAGCAGGGGACATCTTCCGGGCGTTAGAAAAGCGAGTTTCTAAGAAGCATATTTTGGAGAAAAAATGACGGATCCGATTGCAGATATGTTAACTAGGGTGAGGAACGCCTTTATGGCAGGTCACGGCCATGTCGATGTTCCCGGTTCGGTTATAAAAGTTGAGATTGCTAGAGTTCTTACCGAGGAAGGCTATGTGGAGAGTTACAAGGTCACTGAAGAAGGGGTAAAGAAAACCATAACTCTCAAGCTGAAATATGGTCCTAACGGCAAGGCGGCTGTAGAGGAGATAAAAAGAATAAGCAAGCCATCGAGAAGGATTTATGTGGGCAAAGATGATATTCCAAGGGTCAGGGGAGGACTGGGAATTTCAATACTTTCAACTTCAAACGGAATAATGACCGGGGTTAACGCAAGGAACAAAAAGATAGGTGGGGAGATTCTCTGCACGGTGATCTGAGGACAAACGGATGTCAAGAATAGGAGTAAAACCGGTAGTTATTCCCGACGGAGTAACGGCGATGCCCAAACAGGGAGCGATCGAAATCAAAGGGCCTAAAGGGAGACTGGAAGTTCCCGTACCCGAGGGAATAAAGGCTGCATTTGAGGATGGAACTGTGGTTATCTCCAGGCAAAGCGACGAGAAAAGAATAAAGTCTTTTCACGGTCTTACACGAAGCCTAGTTAACAATTCCGTAATAGGGGTGAGTGAAGGATTTAAAAAGGTCCTTCGCATAACCGGTACGGGTTACAAGGCGGATCTTTTGGGAAAAACAGAACTCAGGCTTACACTCGGTTACTCTCATCCGGTTGATTTTCCCCTTCCCGAGGGTGTAGATGCGACTGTGGAGGAACGGGGCACCCTGCTCTCGATCCATGGAATCGACAAGCAGCTTGTGGGGGAGACCGCGGCACGCATAAGAAAGGTAAGACCGCCTGATCCATATAAGGGTAAAGGTGTTCGTTACGAGGATGAGAAGTTGAAGCTTAAACCAGGAAAAGCTGGAGCGGCTAGGTGATGATAAAGAAGAAAAATAGAAATTTAGCACGTAAAAGAAGACACACGACTGTCAGGAAAAAGATAAGCGGTACCTCGGATGTGCCGAGGGTTTCCGTTTTCCGTTCGGCAAAGCATATATACGCCCAGCTGATAGACGATACTGCGGAAGCTACCCTTCTTCAGGCGTCGACAATGTTTTCTGAAACGAAAAAGAGGCTTTCTGCGGAGAATATGAAGAAAACCGAGATTGCTAAAGAGGTTGGAAAGCATCTCGGAGAGATGGCCGTGGAAAAGGGTATAACCAAGGTGCGTTTTGACAGAGGTGGCTACGCTTACCACGGAAGGATAAAGTCGCTTGCCGACGGAATCCGCGAGGCGGGAGTGGAGTTTTAGGAGAAAATTTAAGGAGGCTTTTATTTTGGCAGAGGATAGAATAAATCCGGCGGAACTTGAATTACAGGAAAAAGTGGTCCATATAAGAAGGGTCGCAAAGGTGACCAAGGGTGGAAAGAGGTTCCACTTTACCGTTCTTGCCGTAGTCGGAAATTCAGATGGAATTGTGGGAGCCGGCCTCGGCAAGTCAAACGAAGTTCCAGATGCCGTCAGAAAGGCGATTGAAAAAGCCAAGAAAAGCCTTATAAGAGTGCCGCGAAACGGCACCACTATACCCCACGGAGTTCGCACGCAATACGTGTCAAGCAAGATTATGCTTCTGCCTGCTTCCCCGGGTACGGGTGTTATAGCAGGTGGTGCGGTGCGCGCGGTGGTTCAACTTGCGGGAATACACGATGTTTTATCCAAGGTTGTAGGATCGAGAAACCCGCTTAATGTGGTTATGGCCGTTGTAAAGGGGCTCTCGGAACTGCAGGTTCCCGAAGAAATCGCGAAGGCGAGGAACAAGGAGATAAAGGACCTTGATCTTCCCAATTATTATGGCGCGGCTCGTTAGGCCACGCACTTAACAGTGGAGCGGAAAATGTTAAACGAACTTTCACCGATTAAGGGATCGAAGGCAAAAAGAAAAAGGGTAGGAAGAGGCGCGGGTTCTCAGGGGAAAACCAGCGGAAGGGGGCAAAAGGGCCAGGGGTCCCGTTCAGGGGGAGGGGTATCTCGATGGTTTGAAGGTGGCCAGACTCCCCTCAAGATGAGAAGTCCGAAAAGAGGTTTTACGAACATATTCAAAAAACAGTACGACATAGTGAACCTAAAGGATATCGAGCGTTTCACGGATGCGGGATCGGTAACGATCCAGGCGCTTGCCGAAGCTGGAATAGTAAGCGGTAAAAAGCCCGTAAAACTTTTGGCCACTGGGCAGGTCACTGTGCCGCTTTCCATAACGGTTAATGCCTGCAGCGAGGCGGCTGCGCGCAAGGTAACCGATGCTGGAGGCAAAGTGGAAATAGTATGAGCAGTAACGTCGCCTCACTTCCCAGAATTCCCGAACTTAACAGGAAGCTACTTTTTACGGCCGCGATGCTTGTTGTTTACAGGGCGGGGGTTTTCGTCCCGATTCCGGGAATCGATCCGGATCAGATCGCCAAGATGTTCGAGCAGACCCGCGGCACGATCTTCGACATACTTAACATGTTCTCAGGGGGAGCGCTCGAACAAGCGTCGATTTTTGCCTTGGGAGTCATGCCTTATATTACTGCGTCAATCATCATGTCGCTTCTGGTAAAAGCCTTCCCTTCACTTGAAGCAATGCAGAAAGAGGGTGATGCCGGAAGGAGAAGAATAAATCAGTACACAAGGTACGGCACCGTCCTTATATGTCTTATTCAGGGCTTTATGCTGGCCGTTACCCTTGAGCGCGGTGGAGTAGGTGCAGCGACTGTTGCAAGCGCCGTTATGGACCCCGGCTTGATGTTCAAGCTTACGGCGGTTTTCACCCTTACCGCTGGTGGACTTCTCGTTATGTGGCTTGGAGAGCAGATAACGGAAAACGGGATCGGAAATGGGATATCTCTTATTATCGCCGCGTCGATAATCGCCAGTATTCCCGGAGCCTTCTGGAACCTCTCGAGGCTTGTCGGCACGGGGGAGATTAGCGTTCTCGGAGTTTTCCTTATTTTTGTTTTCCTCGGACTTCTTATGGGTCTTATAGTTTACTTCGAGCGTTCCTACAGAAAAATACCGGTTCAGTACCCCAGAAGGGTCGTGGGAAGGAAAGTGATGGGAGGGCAGAGTTCTCACCTGCCGCTTAAAACTAATCCTTCGGGTGTTATCCCGCCGATTTTCGCCTCTTCGCTCCTTATTTTCCCTGCAACGCTTGTTACGTTCGCCGATATTCCGTCTCTTCGCAGCTTCTCAGACCTTGTGTTTCAAAATGTGTTCGTATACAACCTGATCTTTGCCATACTCATAGTATTTTTCGCTTTCTTCTATACTTCAATAATATACGACCCGGACGATCTCTCGGACAATCTGAGGAAAAACGGCGGAAACATACCGGGAATAAGGCCGGGCAGAAAGACATCGGAATACATAGGCGATGTGCTCGGAAAAATTACGTTCATAGGGGCTATATACGTGGCGGCAGTCTGTGTCCTGCCTGCGTTTCTTGAGAGAGAACCTTTTAATCTGCCCTTTTACTTCGGAGGCGTGTCGCTTCTCATCGTAATAGGGGTAACGCTTGATTTCATGCAGCAGATCGAATCTTTTCTGATAACTCACAGTTATGAAGGGCTTATAAAAAAGAAGGGTATGAAAGAACCCCAGAGATACAGGTTCTGATGAAAAGGAGAATAGCGGAGACTATGAGACTGATACTTTTTGGACCGCCCGGGGCAGGAAAGGGAACGCAGGCTGATTTCATAAGGGAGAAATGTGGAGTTGAGCATATATCAACTGGAGACGTGCTGCGTGAAGCCATGAAGAATGAGACCGAGGTAGGGCTTTACGCCAAATCGTTTATGGACAAAGGAGAACTCGTACCCGATGAAGTTGTAACGGAGATAATAAGACTGAAGATCTCCGAGCTTGGCGAGGGAGGTTTTATGCTTGACGGTTTCCCGAGGACTCTGGAGCAGGCAAGATCTCTTGGCAGTATTCTCTCCGATACCGGAATCGGCATTGACGCGGTTATTTTTCTTGAAGTTTCCGACGAAGAGGTTGTACAGCGAATAATTAAACGCCAAGAAATAGAGGGCAGGCAGGATGACACGGAGGATGTGATAAAGAATAGACTGAGGGTCTACAAGGATCAGACCTCTCCTCTTAAGGATTTTTACGAAAAGGCCGGTGTCCTGCGTACTGTAGAAGGAGTGGGACAGATATCGGATATCGCCGAGAGAATAGACGGCGTACTGAAACAGTTGCAGTAATGATTCGCTTGAAAAACAAAGAAGAGCTCAAACGTATGAGGGCCGCTGGCAGGGTGGTTTCCGAAGTGCTCATGAGACTTGAAGAAGAGGCAAAGGAAGGAGTGACCACCTGGGAGCTTAATGAGATCGCGGAGAGAATGTGCGCGGCGGGAGGCTTTAAAGCCGCTTTTAAGGGTTATGCGAATTACCCCGCATCGGTGTGCTTTGCGCTTAACGAAGAGATAGTGCACGGTATTCCCTCGAAGAAAAAAGTGCTTAGGGATGGAGACATAGTGGGAATAGATTTCGGAGTGGTGCTCAACGGTTATTACGCCGACTCGGCAATAACGGTTGCAATTGGCGAGATCCGGCCTGTTGCTCAGAGGCTACTGCGGGTTACCAGAAATTCCCTCTATAGGGGGATAGAGAAGGTGACAGGTTCAAACAGAGTTATGGACATATCAAAAGAGATACAGACTTATGTTGAAAGCGAGGGTTTTTCGATAGTCAGGGATTTTGTCGGCCACGGCATAGGCAGGGAACTTCATGAGGAACCGCAGGTGCCAAATTTTATTCCCCACAATGGCGCGGGAAGAGGAGTAAAACTTCGCTCTGGAATGGCAATGGCCATAGAACCCATGGTGAACGAGGGGTCGGAGAAAACAAAGATACTTGAAGATGGGTGGACGGCGGTTACTTATGATGGTAGACTTTCCGCTCATTTTGAGCATACGGTGGCTCTTACGGATAATGGCCCTGAGATTCTCACCGAAAGGATTCACTAGGAACAACAGGTAATGGTAAAAGAAGAAAAAATAGAGTTTGAAGGAACTATAAAGAAAGCTTTGCCAAACGCGATGTTTATGGTCGAAATAGAGAACAACCACGAAGTGCTGGCCTATGTCTCTGGCAAAATGAGAACTAGGTTCATAAGGATACTTCCTGGAGACAGGGTAAGGCTTGAGATATCTCCCTACGATCTTACGAAGGGAAGAATCACCTACAGACTCAAAAAGTGAACACAGGGGCGGAAGCAAGTTGAAAACGAGAGCATCGGTAAAAAAAATATGTGACAAGTGCAAGATCATCAAGCGCAAGGGGGTTGTGCGGGTGATCTGTGTTAACAAAAGGCACAAGCAGAGACAAGGATAATGCGCAGGAGGACATGCATTAATGCCTAGAATAGCAGGGGTTGACATACCGCTTAACAAAAGAGTGGAGGTAGGTCTTACTTATATCTACGGTATAGGTAGGGTGACTTCAAACGTCATACTTACCAAAGCCGGTATAGATGTAAACAAGAAATCCAGAGATCTTGACGATCAGGAAGTAACGAAACTTCGAACGATAATTGAAGGCGAGTACACAGTTGAGGGAGACCTGAGAAAAGAGGTTCAGCTCAACATAAAGCGCCTCATAGAGATAGGGTGCTACAGGGGCGTGAGACACCGAATAGGACTTCCGGTGAGGGGACAGAAAACCAAGTCAAATGCGAGAACTAGAAAAGGCCGCAGGGGTACTGCGATAGCGAAGAGGAAAAAAACTGGTAAATAAGAAGGATCTTTGTAAATGAGCAAGAAGAAATTCACCAAGAAGAGAACAAAGAAATTCGTTGAACATGGAGTGGTCAACATACAGGCTACTTTTAACAACACGATAATCACGATCAGTGATATGAAGGGAAACGTCATAGCTTGGTCAAGCGGCGGCAACAGGGGATTTAAGGGGACGAGAAAGGGGACACCGTTTGCGGCCCAGGTGGCGGCGGATGACGCGTCAAAAAAGGCAAAGACCTTCGGACTAAAGTCTGCTAATGTTTACGTGAGCGGCCCGGGTCCGGGAAGGGAGCCGGCAATAAGAGCCGTCCAGTCCGCGGGAGTGAGAGTTGTGATGATAAAGGATGTTACCCCGATTCCCCATAACGGTTGCAGACCTCCAGGAAGGAGAAGAGTGTAGGCATTATGGGAGAAGCCATGTTCATGTTGTTTGCGAGGAGGAAGAAAGTAATTGGCTAGGTATAGAGGACCATCATGTAAGCTTTGCAGGAGAGAGGGCGAGCAGCTTTTTCTTAAGGGCGCTAGATGTTATACGTCAAAGTGCGCCATCCAGAAAAGACCTAACCGTGGACCTGGAGTTCACGGGGCCTCGATAGGCCGTTCCAAGTTCTCCGACTACGGAATAAGATTGAGGGAAAAGCAGAAAGTTAAGCGTATTTACGGGTTGACCGAGGAGCAGTTCAGCCGTTATTTTGCTGAGGCGGCCAGGAGAAGCGGAGTGACTGGCGCCATGCTCATATTGCTTCTTGAGAGAAGGCTTGACAACGTGGTCTACAGGCTCGGGTTTGCAAGTTCGCGGAACGAGGCCAGGCACTTGGTTTGGCTTGGACATGTTCTTGTGGACGGCAGAAGAGTCGACATTCCCTCTTTCAGCGTGGAGCAGGGGAACAAAATAGAGATCAAAGCAAAAACCAGGAACAACCCGCATGTAAACCAGTCCCTTGAGGGCCTTGAGAGAAGGGGTTTTCCCCAGTGGCTTGAACTTGATAGGGACAATTACAGCGGAATTGTAACCAAGCTTCCTGAGAGAGAGGACGTGACGGTTCCAATAGATGAACAGTTAATTGTTGAGTTCTACTCAAGGGTTTAAAAAAGCTTGGCACAGACGGAGGGATTAAATTTGGAGAATTTTCAGAAAAACTGGAGAAATTTACAATACCCCAGAGCGCTTGAAAAAGACGAGCAAGTATCAACTCCTTTCTACGGCAAATTCATCTGTGAACCTCTCGAACCGGGCTACGGTGTTACACTTGGCAACGCAATTAGAAGGGTTCTTCTTTCCTCAATACAGGGTCCTGCTATTACTGCCGTTGTAATAGACGGGGTATCGCACGAGTTCTCTACTATACCGGGAGTTATGGAAGATGTTACAGAGATCATACTGAACCTAAAAAACGTGGATCTCAAAATGCATACTTACGACCCGCAGACGATAGCTCTAAGCGCGGAGGGTCCAGGGGAAATCAAGGCGTCTGACATAACTACGACCCACATGGTGGAAGTGGTTAACGGCGAACAGCATATAGCGACTTTGGCGGATGTAGCGAAACTTGAAATGGAACTCACCGTGAAAATGGGAAGCGGCTACGAGCCGGTATCGAGAAGAGAGACGCATAAGTCAATAGGTTTGATACATGTTGACGCGTTTTTCTCTCCCGTTAAAAAAGTTAATTACACGGTTAGCAACGCCAGAGTGGGGCGGAGAACCGATTATCAGAAACTGACCATTGAAATATGGACAAACGGCACGATTCTTCCCGAAGAGGCGCTTGCTTACAGTGCAAAGATTATCAAGCAGCAGCTAAATGTCTTCATTGATTTTGATGAGAAGCTCATAGACAAGGTTGAAGAGGAAGAGTCCATGGGTATAAGCGGAACCGACGACAAGCTTTTTATCCCCATAGAGGATGTGGAACTGTCTGTAAGGTCTATAAACTGTCTTAAGAAAGCGGAAATAAAGTACATTGGAGAAGTGGTTCAGAAGACGGAACAGCAGCTTCTCGATCTTGAAAATTTCGGAAAAACTTCGCTTGAGGAAGTCAGTGAAAGACTTAAGGAAATGGACTTGAGCCTCGGGATGGTTATAGATACTGAGGTTTTTGAGAAGGAAAAGGAGAAACGGAGTTCTGAGAGTGTTGAGCAGTAATCGGGGTCCGTACACGGCAAGAAGATGCGACACAGAAAATCAGGAAGAAAACTGGGAGTTACAACGAAGCACAGAAGGGCCATGCTCCGCAACATGGCTACCGACCTTCTGCGTAACGGCAAAATAAACACAACGGACACAAAAGCCAAAGAAATAAGAAGGGTTGTGGAGAAGCTCCTAACCCTTGGTAAAAACGGCAGTCTTCACGCGAGAAGAAGGGCTCTGAGTTATATAAGGGACCGCGTGGTTGTGGAGAAACTTTTCTCTGAACTTGCCCAGAGGTATATAGAGCGTCCTGGCGGTTACACAAGGATAGTCAAGCTTGGTTACAGAAAAGGAGATAACGCTCCTATTTCCCTTATTGAGCTTGTGGCCGAAGAGTACAAAGCCAAGAAACAGAGGCAAAAGGTAAAACCCGAGGCAAAGACTGAGAGTGAGCCGGGGAAAAGTTCGAAGAAAAAATCTGCAGAAGAACTTGGTCTAATCGAACAAGAGGAAGCCACCGAAAACCAGATGGACGAACAGGTTGAAGCCGAAGTTGCTGAAGCTGAGCCCCCCGAACTGGAAGAGAAAGCCGATTCTTCCGAAAAAGACTGAGGATTAAGATTCCTTCCGTCCATTTTTATCAGAAATTCCTCCGTTTTTTCCCCTGCGTAATCTAAGCGGGTTTTCTCCGTTCCACCTATTATTTATAATAGACCTGATGAAAAGAGTCGGATTTGTACTTGATGCCGGGTCAATTGAAGAACTCAAGGATCTTGCGGTTGCTGCGGAGAAAGCGAATTTCCACTCCGTCTGGGCCACGGAACTTTATAGAACCCCCTTTCAGCAGCTCTCAGCTGTTGCTCCCGTTACCTCTAGAATAAAACTCGGTACCGCAGTTGCTCTTGCTTTTGTGAGAAGCCCGCTGATTACTTCCATTACTTCTCTTGATCTTGACGAAATAAGCTCAGGAAGGTTGATACTGGGCCTTGGTACCGGGGCAAAGAGAACAAATGAGAATTTCCACGGTGTTTTCTATGGAAACAGGCCGGTTGCGAGAATAAAGGAATGCGTTGGATTAATAAAGGAAATTCTACCCGGGGTTCATACGGGCGGGGAAATTGTTTTTGAAGGGCAGTTTTACCATATAAACACAAGAGGTTACAATCGGGCTTTTGAGCCCGTCAGAACAAATATACCGATATTCGTGGCCGGTATAGGAAGCAACATGGTTCGCGCCGCGGCCGAAATCGCGGACGGTTATATGGGACATGTTGTCTGTTCTCTCGAGTACATAAAGAAAGTGGTTTCACCTTCGCTCAAGGAAGGATTGGAAAAACAAGAGAGAAAAAACGGGGATTTCATGAAGTGCTCGATAATTACTTGCGCTGTTTCGGATGACTGGGAAAAGGCAAGGGAAGCTGCCAGGGCGACTGTAGCCTTTTACGCCACGGTAAAAGCTTACGATCCTCCTTTCAGGCTTCACGGTTTTATGGAGGAAGTGGAAGGTATAAGGGATGCTTTTCGCAGAAAAGATGTCCGTGCGATGATAAAAGGCGTCAGTGATGAAATGGTTGCCGCGTTTGCCGTTGTCGGGGATGCGGAATATTGCAGGGAGAAAGTGGAGGAGTACAGAGAGTATATTGACCTTCCGGTGCTAAGCGCCCCACATTATTTTCTCGATTTCAGGGAGGTAAGAGAGTATCAGGAGCGACTGATCGCGGCTTTTGCCTCGTGAGCTTCTGTTTTTTAAGTCAGAAACATGGAAAAAATACTTGTCTCGGGATCTACCGGAACCGTAGGAAGCCATCTTCTTAACGTCCTTTCTTCGGATTCCTCTGAAATATGGCGCTTGGTAAGATCGCGTGTGGAGGGAGAGCGCCTGATTTTCTGGGATCCAGAGGGCGGCCGTGTCGACAACCCGGATCTGCTTGAGGGTTTTGACGCCGTCGTTCATCTCTCGGGTGAGAACAT
This sequence comes from Thermodesulfobacteriota bacterium, assembly GCA_047518015.1. Lineage (GTDB taxonomy): Bacteria > Desulfobacterota_D > UBA1144 > Nemesobacterales > Nemesobacteraceae > Nemesobacter. The sequence continues at coordinate 16,478 of JAKZRS010000045.1, forward strand.
AATGGGCAGATGGACCAAGAAGAAAAAGAATTCTATACGGCAAAGCAGGATACAGAGTACCCGTTACCTGGTAAATCTTTTCTCGGGACTCAGGAATCCTCCTAAAACCTTTATCTGCGCCTCGGCGACCGGGTACTACGGAGACAGGGGAGAAGAAAGACTCTCTGAGCGCTCGGAGGTCGGTTCGGGGTTTCTTCCCAATACTTGCCGCGAGTGGGAGAATGAGGCCAACAAGGCTTCAGACCTCGGCGTAAGGGTGGTAAATCTGCGCATAGGTCCTGTTCTGAGCCCGAAAGGAGGTATATTGAGTTCTTTGCTGCTTCTCTTTAAAATGGGTCTTGGAGGAGTTATTGGAAGTGGCGATCAGTACCTAAGCTGGATCTCGATAGAAGATCTTTCGCGGATAATTGTTTATCTGTTGGGACGTGAGGAGGTAAGGGGGCCCGTTAACGCTGTATCCCCAAATCCGGTTACGAACAGGGAGTTTACCACCACGCTTGCGCGAATTTTGCAAAAGCCTGCGTGGCTTGCTGTTCCCGCGTCTGCCATACGGCTTTTTTTCGGAGAGATGGGTCGCTGTGTAATACTTGCCGGCGGCATGGTTTTCCCCGAGAAACTTCTTTCCAGCGGTTATGAGTTCTTACATGAAGACCTCGGTTCCGCACTAGAAGATATTGTTTTGAGATAAAATGTCGAAAAAAAACAAATTCAATTCACGCCAGTACCTGAAACTGAGACTGGAGAGAAAGGATCTTGACGACAACCCCTTTGTCCAGTTCAACATCTGGTACAGACAGGTTCTGGAAGCCGAAGTCGATTTCCCCAACGCTCTTATTCTATCAACTGTGGGGGAGGAGGGCTTTCCATCCTCAAGAGTGGTCCTTCTCAAGGGCTACGACGAAAGAGGTTTTTCCTTCTATTCAAATTCCCTTAGCCGCAAAGGCCGGGATATGGCTGAGAACCCAGTCGCTTCGCTTTGCTTCTGGTGGCCCGAATTTGAAAGGCAAGTGAAGGTGGACGGTGAAGTTTCACTTTTACCTGAAGTGGAAGCTGACGAATACTTCGCGTCAAGACCTCGTCAAAGCCGGATCGGAGCGTGCGTTTCGAGGCAGAGTGAAGTTCTTGCAAGCAGGCGGTTGCTTGAAGAGCAATACGACCAGTTTCGGCTCAAATGGAAGGGGAAGAGTATAGAGCGGCCCGACTTCTGGAAAGGATACATAGTAAGTCCTCTGCGATTTGAGTTCTGGCAAGGAAGGAAAAACAGGCTTCACGACCGTTTCAGATATCTCCCTTCCCCCGATGGTGACTGGAGTATCAGCAGACTTTACCCATAGCTCTTAGAACGAAAAATCGACAACCACTGATTATTTGGTTGCGCGATAAAGAGCTACTACCCCCATGGTGAGTTCTGAGTAGCGGCAATCCCGAAACCCCGCGTTTTCAAGATGCCGTATGAAATTCTTTCTCTGAGGAAACGAGACGGTGGATTCAGCCAGGTACCTGTATTCTTTTCCTCTGCCGTAAATGCTTCCGATAAGTGGCATCAGAACTTTGAAATAAAACATGTAGAGTGGTTTGAAAACGGGGTTTCTCGGAATCGCGAACTCAAGTATAAGAAATTTTCCGTTTTCCCTTAGAACCCTTCTTATCTCTCTCAGGGAAAGTTCGTAATCAACGGTGTTTCTTATACCGAATGCTATTGTCGCCGAGTCAAACTGTTTTTCCGCGAAGGGGAGATTTTCCGCCGCAGCTGAAACAAGCACTATTTTCTCCCTGAAATCCAGGTCTTCGATCTTCTTTTTCGCTATCCGAAGCATGTTCATGCTGGGATCAATCCCGACTGTCTTGGCTGCAGGATATTTTTTCGCAACCTCAATAGCAACTTCTGCTGTTCCCGTTGCTATGTCCAGATTGTACTCGGTGTCGGATAATTCATCCGCCAGCTTTTTTCTCCAAAGCTTGTGGATTCCGAGGCTGAACAGAGTGTTTAGCAAGTCGTAGTGGCTTGCCACTTCATCAAAAATTTTCTTTGTTTCAGGCATCAGATGGATTCCAGAATCTTTTCTATATGAGAGGTTCTGTTAAGAACGTAGAAATGAATTCCCGGTACTCCCTTAGCGATAAGTTCCCTTGCCTGGTCTGTGCACTGGGCGATTCCTATTTCCACCGCTTTGCGGTTGTCATCTCCTGCGTCCTCAAGTTTCTTTTTCAGTGCCGTGGGGATCTCCGTTCCGCAAAGGGATGATATTCTTATCACCTGCCTTGATGAAAGCACGGGCATAAGGCCCGGGATAACGGGGAGGTCTATTCCGGCTTTCCTTACCCTGTCAACATAATCAAAGTAGTAACGGTTATCGAAAAAAAGCTGCGTGATTATGATATCGGCCCCGGCATCTACCTTTTTTTTGAGATTCGCTATATCTTCCTCAAAACTTGGGGATTCAATGTGTTTCTCAGGGTAGCCGGCAACGGCTATGGAAAACTGCCGTGTCTTTTCTTTTTCATACTCTCTTATGTGCTCCACGAGTTGATTTGCATGTTGAAAGGCTCCGTTGGACAGCAGTTTCTCGCCGTCTTCCTTCGGAATATCTCCCCTGAGTGCCACTATGTTACGTATTTTCTCCCGCTCTATCCCCTCAAGCATCAGGTCTATTTCTTTCTCCGAAGATCCTATGCAGGTCAGGTGGCAGGCGCTTTCCGTCTCGATAACGTTTTTTACGTAGGAGGCGACCTCAAGGGTTCTTTTACGCCCCTTTCCCATAGCACCGTGTGTCACAGTTATCACGCTGGGCGAGAATTCAGCCAGTTTTTTGAGAGTGTCTTTGAGTTTTTCAAATTCAGAATCATCTTTGGGAGGAAAGACCTCAAAGGATATAAAAGGAGCTTTCTCTTTTTTGTTCTTGTATTCAGAAAAATTCACGGTTTTCCCTCGAGATTTAAACTTCACAGGTTTGCTTCATCCGGCGAGTGTGGGTGCCTCTATAATTTTGTTGCGGAGTCAGCCATCATTATTATGGAGACGATGGCAAGCAGAGCCGCGAGGCAGGTCGTTCCTATGAGCAGGAAAACCAGCAGTTCTTCCTTTTCCTGATGGCGTTCGACCTCTCTTGCTGTTCTTTCGTCCACAGAGTTAAAGAACTTTTCCAGCGGGTACATAATTCGTTCTTTTGCCTTGTGATATTCCTCGCCGTGTAGCAGTTGGCGTGCGAGTCTGGAATCCGGTCTTCCCTTGACCGTGTAGTTGCCGGAAGCATCTTTATAAAGGCCGACCATTGCATTCATCGCCTGAACTTCGAGATTGACCAGGGAGTTTGATTCATTCTCGGCTGTTCCGAGAAGGTCAAGTTCGACGTCGGTGAATCCTGATTTTTTCATAAGCGTCTTAAGGCGCACTGGAGCGGTACTTGAACGCGGCGGGACACCTGTGGATACCACAAAGTCCCAGTATATGCTGTGATATTTTTCAGGGCGAGGAGCCTTTCCGTTTCGGATATCGAGAATTTCTTGGAAATAGTCTACGTAGCGCTCATCACCAGTCTGGGAGTAAGTACGTACCATGCGTGTGAGGTCATCGGAACTCTGGCGCAGTTCATCGGCCAGAAGGTATGAGATATATCTGTTTTCTTCTGCTGCAACCACTTCCTGGGTATTTCTCATAATGACGAATGCTTCGGTCAATGACACAAGCACAAGCGCCATGATAGCCGTGGAGATAATCATCTGCCGGACCGCGGTAGAACTTATCGCACGGCGTTGTTTCTCGCCAGTCGGCTCCGCGGAGTGCGACTGGTCATGCGTGGACATTTACTGTCTCCTTACTAGTATCCATCAGGGTCAACATCTTCCGCCTCACCGCGACTGGGGCGGAAGGGAATTCGCCAGTTGCCGGATACACACATATCCCCAAGTCTGAAATGGTCTTAAGGACCGCCAGACGGACAGGTATATTTTCCGTGGGGAATGCGCATCTTACAATGCAGTTAGTGCACGCCAGACTTTCACAAGACAATTTAATCGAGCCTGCGAGCATTGCCTACATCATATAATATCTGCACATCATTTTGCGCAGACCCTATCCCGCAAATATACCCTGCACGGTATCACGCTTCAAGCTGGTTCCGTGGCAAGGAAAAGTTCGCGGCCTTTTTCAGTTTCCAAACAGTTTCCGAAGTCGGGCGCTTCTGTAATCGAATATGAAATCCGGTTTTCTGCTTACCAAAAACGGATTTGCAAATCTTCCAATCGGACCAAAGGGGAGGGAATAGTGAACAAGGTCCCTGACCTCTGTTTGTTCCCCGACCCCTGTGAAGAAATGCTTGTGGTGCCAGAACTTGCAGGGCCCGAATCGTTGCTCGTCAACGAAATAGCGCAGTGGGTCAACTCGGGTTATTTCTGTTGTCCAGGTGCTTTTGAAAAAGGGGATGGGAGTTGCCGTTAAGCGTATATATTTTCATTTTTCTTCAGTCTGCTCAAGCGGTGACCCGGGAAGCCCGATAAACTTCCACCCTATCAAGAACAGGAGTCCGAATATCAAGGGCAGAGACTGGTGAGTCTCATAAAGCAAGCCGGAAGACATCCCGCCCACACAGGCTCCCATGAAGCTCGCCAGATTGAAAAAACCGGAGAGAATGCCCCTGTTCTCTGAAGAGACTCTTTGTGTGACAAACGCGGGTAGTATGGACTGAAATAAGGAGTACCCAAGAAAAAACACTCCTCCCGCTAGGTAGAGAGTAAGGCTGTCTGATTCTCGGAGCAGATAGATTGAAAAGGCGGCTACTAGAAAGAAAAGTCCGAATTGGGTCGCCTGCTTCAGTGTTTTCCTTGTCTCGGAAATCCTGATGTAGGCGTTAGCCAAAAGCGCGCTTGGGGCGAGTATTACCAAGTAGACGAACCACAGGTCTTCGGGTCCTGTACCGAGATTTTTCCAGTCAAGTGGATAGATGAACAAAATGAGATTAAGGGCGAGAGATGTTATGAAGGCTGAAGAAAGAATTTTTCTAACTTCCGGTTCCCGAAGCTTGAGAAGAATCTCTTTTCTGTTCCCTGTTTTTTTCTTTGAAAGCTCCGGAAACATGAAAAGAGTAACGAAAACCGCTATGAAACCCAGGGTCGCGAGTATGAAGAAAAGGCTCTCGAAACCGAATTTCGCCGCGAGCACGGGACCGACTACGAGCGAAATTATAAATGCTACCCCGATTATTATTCCGGTCAGCATAAAAGACTGCGCTCTTACCTTGTCTCTTGTCGAGTCCCCGAGAGAGGCTATGGCAACTGCGCCTATCGCACCGCTTCCCTGAAGCGCCCTGGTTATTATGAGTTCCCAGATGTTGTCCGCAAAAGCGCAGAGAATGCTTCCCAGGCAGAAGATGATAAGTCCAAATATTATTACCGGCTTTCTTCCGAACCTGTCGCTTGCCATACCGAAAGGTATCTGCAGCAGACTCTGGGTAAGGGCGTATATTCCAAACGCGACTCCCGCGGATGAGAGAGTTGCTCCCTCGTAGTTTACGGCGTATATGCTGAAGACGGGAATTATCAGGAATATCCCTAGAAGCCTGAGCGCGATTATTGTTCCTATTACGAGAACGCAACGAAGTTCGTATCTGTTCAGTTTCATGCCGTTTTTCCCGGAATTCTCCGTTCCGGTTTCCATTTGGTAAGACAGTTGGAAAAACTGATCCAATGAAAGATAGGGTATTTATCACGTTTGACAATGGCAGAGCTCTGCGAGATAATAAAAAAGCCGGTATTTATTAAAAGGAATAACCGTAAGGAGGAACATCTAATGAGACTGCCGTTTCAATCTGGCAGAGCCAGTTTATTATCAATAAAATTTCTTGCGCTTTTGTTTTCAATTGCACTTGGTCCGTCCGTGGTTCTGGCGGGAGGAATGCCGCCCGATGTTGAGAAGGAGGCCATGATGGAACAAAGTGCCGAAGCCGAGGAGCCTTCTACCGAAGCTAAAGAAACTTCTTCTGAAGTCAAGGAGGGGCCTTCTCCCGAAGTTAAAAAGGAGACTGTGGCGGAGCAGAGCCCTGACTCTGCGGAGCCTTCCACAGAACCTGTAAAAGAGATGCCCGAGGCGAAAGAGGACTTGCCCGCCACAGCCAGCGGGTTTACCGTTGGAGTCCGCGGTGCTCTCAGCATTCTAAACAGCGGTAGCGTATCGGGGTCCTCAGTTCAATTCGGGGGTTCTCAATATGGGCCGTTAGAAGGTACCATCGATTACGACAAAGGATACGGTTTCAGCTTCCTTCTGGGCTACGCACTTGGAAATGGCCTGCGTCTTGAAAGTGAAGCCGGCTATATGAATAACGGTTTTCAGGAAATAAACGTAAGGATGCCGGGAAGGTTCGCAACACAGCTTGACCCTGGGGAGAACAAGCTCGAAGGTGACCTCTCGGCATTCGCTCTCATACTGAATGCCTATTATGATATAGACTTTGGCAGCAATCTGGTCCCTTATATAGGCGGTGGATTAGGTGCGGCTGATCTGTCAAACGAAATGAAATCAGCTGGTGGGACTACTGTAGGCGGTCTGCTTGTTGATGACTGTGATTACGTTTTTGTTTATCAGGTAGGCGGCGGGTTGGGTTACAAACTTAACCGGTCCAGCAAGGGGCACGGTATAACGGTGAGTCTGGACTACCGCTACTTAGCTTCTTTTGAAGACCCGAGGTTCAAAGAAAGGGTGACCGGTAATTTTATAGAAGGCGAGTTCGGAGGACATTACATCGGCGGCGGAGTCAGGTTAGGACTTTGGTAGAGTCCTGACCGTATGCGGTGTCGTTATGTCCCGATATCCGGGAAGCCAAAGAATCCCGATTGTTTTTTACGCAAGATATCCGGGAACAGAGGAACTCCGAGAAACGGAAGCACGCCAAATATCGACTGCATGCTTTAAGAAATCGCGATCAGCCCCTTTGGCAATTTCCCTGATATACGGTCCTTTTCAGTTTCCATTATGACGTGCGCCTGAAACTTGTTTTAGGCAATGGTATAATTTCTCCTTTAGCTGATCAGGGGAAATACGACCGCTTAACAGGCAATTCGAACAAACTCCTTCACTCAGCTTTTGGAGAAATTTCCAGGCGATGAGACCTACTTGGGCTGAAATCAGTCTTGATTCTTTTAAATCGAACCTTGGTGAAGTAAGAAGGCTTGTAGGGGAAAATGTCCGTATCATGGCGATTGTAAAGGCCGACGCTTACGGACACGGTGCGGTAAGGCTAAGTGAGGTTGCCCTTAGTAATGGGGTGGACATGCTTGGGGTGGCTACCGTACCGGAGGCGATGGAACTCAGGAAATCCGGAATAAGAAGCGGCATATTTCTCCTAGGGGGGATTGAGCCGCAGGAGGCTGGAGTCGTCGTGGAAAACGCGCTTACTCCTGCCTGCTATTCCCTTGGTGTGCTCAAGGCCCTCTCTGGGGCCGCCGTTGAGCGCGCAAAGACAGTCGGTTATCACCTAAAAGTCGATACGGGCATGACGAGGCTTGGTGTGGGAGTGGGCGATATGGAATCTTTTTTCGCTTCGGCCGCATCCCTTCCCGCGGTAATGCTTGAGGGTGTTTTTACCCATCTAGCATCTTCTGAGATTCATCAAAGCGACTATACGGATTATCAGCTCGGGATTTTCCGCGAGGGTCTTTCTCTTCTGGATGAGCTAGACCTTAAATACCGCTACGCGCATTCCGCAAACAGTGCATCCATTCAGAGATTCCCGGATTCTCACATGGACATCGTGAGACCCGGGATAATGCTTTACGGTTCGGGCAACTTGGGAGAAGTTGATCTAAGACCCGTTATGAAACTCAAAACAAGGATAGTCCAACTCAGAGAAGTACCCTCGGGCATTTCGGTCGGCTACAGGGGAAGTTTTGTTACGGGGAGAGAAACGCTGGTCGCTACCCTTCCGATTGGGTATGCAGACGGCTATCCAAGGGCTCTCTCAAACAGGGCGAAAGTTTCTCTGGGCGGAAGACTCGTTCCGCTTATAGGATCTGTCTGCATGGATTTTATCATGGTCGATGTAACGGACGTTCAGGGTGTCTGTGTGGGAGATGAGGTAGTGCTTTTTGGAGACGGGCTTGTAAGCGTTGAGGATGTCTCTTCCTGGGCCGAGACCGTATCCTACGAAATTTTGTCAAGGATTTCGCCAAGGATTCCGAGGCATTACGTATAATCTGTTTTTATTAATTTATCTGGGGGAAACCTGCAAATGAGGGCCGTTATACAGAGAGCGACCGAAGCGTCAGTGAGTGTTGACGGGAACGTAGTCGGAAGTATAGGCAAGGGGATGGTTGTTTTTCTCGGGGTTAGCAAAGATGATTCGGAAAAAGACGTCATCTACGTTGCGGAGAAAATATCAGGTCTCAGGATATTTGAGGACTCCTCGGGCAGGATGAATCTCGGTATCGAGGATACGGGGGGAGAAATTCTGGTTGTCTCCCAGTTCACCCTCTACGGTGACTGCAGGAAGGGTAGAAGGCCTTCTTACGTGCGGGCCGCGGGTGGAGATTTTGCGAGGCGGCTCTACGAATTTTTCATCTCTGAGCTTACGAAGCGTGGGATCCCGGTGAAGACCGGTGTTTTCGGGGCAACAATGGATGTTCATATAGTGAACTGCGGGCCCGTTACGCTCCTTGTTGACAGTTCCAGGGGTTTTTGAGTTCATACTGGTTATTTCGCCGCGGCGGATTATTATTAGGGTAGATGAAGACCATATGTAGCAATTCTACCGCTCACAGGGATTATATATTCGAGGAGAAGTATGAAGCGGGTCTGGTTCTCAGGGGTTCCGAGGTTAAATCCCTTAGAGGCGGAAACGCGAGCGTAAAGGAGAGTTTCGCGCTCATAAGGGGGGGCGAGGCTAGGCTGGTTAACTGCTACATAGCTCCTTACGACGCCGCTAACACGCTTAATCATGAACCGACCAGAGAGAGGAAGCTTCTGCTCAACTCTCATGAGATAAGGAGGCTGATTGGAAAAACCAGCATTAAAGGTTACACTTTAGTTCCTCTCAGGATTTATTTTAAAAACGGCATCGCAAAACTTGAGCTGGCCCTTGCCAAAGGCAAGAAGACAAGAGATAAAAGAGAGGATATCAAGCGTCGAGAGGCCCAAAGAGATATGCAGAAAGCCGTAAGACGATCTTTGAAACGTTCATAACTTAAACAAGGGGGCGATCGGCTTCGACGGAAAATAGAGAAGCCTGTGCCGCATGCCGAGCTTGATTAACTCGTAAAACTGATCAAGCACGATAAGTGCCGAACCAATTAACGCACTCGCAGCCTAAAAAAAACTGCGACGTCTCAGAACGTCATGCCCGCTAGGCTTTCTGAGGCGTAATTCAAGCGGGATGGCTGGTACGTGATTTCCGGGGCGTTTGCCAGCGAGATTTTACTCGGGACTACGGTGAAAAAACCTGCCTGCCGGTGGTTTTGCCGTCTGATTCAAAAGACAGGATAAGCATGTAGAAGCCTAGTGAAACTTTTTTCGGACCCGGGTTCGATTCCCGGCGCCTCCACCATAGCAAAGTTGTAACTACCTGAAAACAAAAGATTTTTTGGGAAAAAAAGCAGAAGAGTACCCCCTTATATCCCCCACCACAAACGGATTGACCGAGACTATAACTCTTAAATAAAACTGGAGAAAAAACTTATGGTAAGTGATCTTTGGGAGGGTGCTTTTCTCACTCTTCTAGGTGTGATTACAGCGTTTATAGGGCATTGGGTACTTAATTGGTGGGATATCCGGAAGAGAATCCATGCTACTAAGCAGGGGATTTATGAAGAACTCAAAGAACTCCGGAGACTATATAATGAAGAGTTAGGAGTTCATTGGGAGAATTTTGAAGAGGGTAAAGATGCTTATGAGATCAGTGTATCACTTACTCAAAATTATTTTACCATGTACGAATCAAACGCGAATCTTATCGGTCGGATCACAAACTCAGACCTGCGACTCAAAATAGTAAAGGTTCATACATTATTAAAGGTCATTACTGACTCTTACAAAATACATAGCACGTTTCTGGATAAGCGTAACAAAGCATATGACGAAGGTAGGTACGATTTAAGCGCGAAAATTCATTCGGAACTTGTAGGGTCTGCCGTACGCTTAAAAGGATATCATTATCGTTTTATGCAATTAACGGAAGATATTTTTGAAATTTTAAGAGAAGAATTGTCTGAATGTAGATAATGGGATTTTAGATCTTGCCAAAGATAATACATAATTCCCTATTCTTCAGTCATCAAGCCGGATAACACCGCGGTCTTTGTTACATCCATACCGCCACCCACCATGCTTTGAAACGCTCTCGCGCGTCCGGTGATGTCTGATGCCATAAGGCCCTCGAATGAGAGCGAGACGGGGAACTCGAACTTTTCCGTGAGCTCTTCTACGACAAGTCTTCCAAGCGGGTCTATGGTTGCGTGAAGGAAACGCCGCTAGGCTTCCCTTGCCGCCGTCCCCTACCCGAGCTCCGCAAGCTCTACGGGAACGCCGCAACAGGACAGGATTATTTTCCCGACTGGCCCTCTGAATTTTCTCAAGCGTCGCCAGCTGATTTGCGCCAAGCCGTTTTTTCAGTGAAGAATCGGATTTTAGGTAAATAGGTATATAATTACCAAACCAAAAATCATAAGTCCTATAGGAACTATTTTTACCCGACTGAGTTTAGGGTTGGAGGTAGAATGAAACGGCAAACCATCGTAATTGCCACGAAGAATAAGGGAAAACTGAAAGAATTCAGATCAATTCTCGCCGACGCGTATGATGAGATTCTCTCTCTTGAGGACTTTGATGATATTCCCGAGATAAAGGAGACAGGACTTTCTTTCAGAGAGAATGCCTTTATAAAGGCGAAAGCAACTTCTGATTTTCTTGGAGTGGATGCCATAGGGGATGATTCGGGTCTGATCGTGGATGCTCTGTGTGGAGCACCTGGGATTTATTCGGCTAGGTATGCGGGAGAAGGGGCTTCGGATGATGAGAATAACGAAAAACTGTTGTCTGAGCTTAAAAGGGAGAACAATAGAAGCGCCAAGTTTGTTTGCTGTATAGCTCTTGTGTGCGTAAATGGCGCAGAGGAATTTTTCGAAGGTGAGTGCCGTGGAGAAATACTCTCGGAGAAAAGGGGGCGAGGTGGTTTTGGTTATGACCCTGTTTTTTTTGTTCCTGAGCACTCAAGGACTATGGCCGAGCTTGGCCTCGACGTAAAAAACAGGATAAGCCACAGAGCAATTGCCTCAGAAAAGCTTCTATCGTATTTTTCCAGTCTGAAATAGTCTTAGGTTTCCGTGCTTACAAGATGCTTTTCATCTTTGCCGTTTCTCCCTCCGAATTCATGCAAACTCCCGGTTTTAATTGTAAGCTGCTCTCGGATTGAATATATTAGTGCTGATTCCGCCTCTGGCGGGTTTCTGGACTCATAACAAAACGGAAGGTATTTCTGAGTGAAAAGCGCTAAGTTTATTTTTGTTACAGGCGGGGTTATGTCTTCTCTGGGAAAAGGCATCTCCGCTTCTTCAATAGGGTTGCTTCTTGAATGCTGCGGTCTTCGAGTCACCCTTCAGAAGCTTGATCCCTACATAAACGTTGATCCCGGTACGATGAACCCTTTTGAGCACGGGGAAGTATTTGTTACCGATGACGGGGCGGAAACGGATCTTGATTTAGGTCATTACGAGAGATTTACCAAAGCCCGCCTCGGCAAGAAAAACAATCTGACAAGCGGCAAGGTTTACGATTCCGTTATTTCCAAGGAGAGGGAAGGGAGATTTCTTGGTAAAACAGTCCAGGTAATCCCTCACATAACGGATGAGATAAAATCCCGCGTTCTTGCCCTTGAGGACGGTAACGACGTGATCATAGTTGAAATCGGGGGCACGGTGGGAGACATAGAAAGTCTTCCTTTTCTTGAGGCGGTAAGGCAGCTGAGATCGGATCTCGGCAGGCAGAACACGCTTTTCATCCATCTTACGTATGTTCCCTATGTGGCCGCCGCCGGAGAACTGAAAACAAAGCCTACGCAGCACAGCGTAAAGGAACTTCTCCAGATAGGAATTCAGCCCGACATACTTCTATGCCGCACCGAGAACAAGTTTCTTCCAGAAGACGTCAAGAGAAAAATAGCTCTTTTCTGCAATGTTGAACGAAAAGCGGTGATTACGGCCAAGGACGTTGAGCACATATATGAAGTCCCGCTTATGTACAAAAAAGAAGGACTTGCCGAAATAATCGTTGACTATCTGGGCATGTGGACCAAAAAACCCGACATGGGGGAGTGGGAAGAACTCGTACGAAAAATAAAGAATGTGAAGAAAACCGTGCGTATAGCTGTTGTCGGCAAATACGTTTCACACGGAGACTCTTACAAAAGTCTTCACGAAGCTCTTTACCACGGTGGTATAGCCAACGATTCAAACGTTGAGATAAAATATGTGGATTCAGAAGAAATGGACAAAACATGTCCCGAGGACTACTTCTCCGGTGTTCACGGGATACTTGTTCCCGGAGGATTCGGGGAGAGAGGAATTGACGGCAAAGTCGGCGCCGCTAAGTACGCAAGGGAGAATCAGATTCCCTTTTTTGGAATCTGTTACGGCATGCAGCTTGCCGTTATTGAGTTTTCAAGAAACGTGTGCGATATAAATGACGCGGATACGACCGAGAATAACGGGGATACTGAAAACCCAGTTATAGACATAATGGAATCGCAGAAGAACATAAGTGAAAAGGGCGGGACTATGAGACTTGGGGCCTATCCCTGCGTCATAAAGCCCAAGACCCTGGCAAGCGGCATCTACGGGGCCTCTGAGATCTCCGAAAGACACCGCCACCGGTTTGAAGTGAACAACCGCTACAGGGAAGTTCTTGAGTCGAAGGGAATGGTTCTCTGTGGCCTGTCGCCGGATGGAAATCTGGTAGAAATCATGGAACTTAAGGATCATCCTTGGTTTGTCGGCTGTCAGTTCCATCCCGAATTCAAGTCAAAGCCCCTCAGCGCCCACCCGCTTTTCAGAGATTTCATAAAAGGGGCGCTTGAGTACAAAAATTCTCTTAACTGATCGAATTGTCCCGTTCGATGAATTTTCCTAGCATAAACGAACTTATCGCCTACAGAAAAAGAAGGGAGCCCACCTTTGGGGTTGTTCTCTCTGTCCATCCCGCCAAACTCTCCGTTCTCTCAGAAGACGGGAAACACTATGCGATTGAACCGAAAAAAATTGTACTGCTGACCGGAATAGCCGTCTCCGAAACCCTGACAGACTCTGAGAAGAAACTCGAAATGAGGAAATGGAGAAGAGACCTTGAGGAAAAAAAGGACTCTGTTGATCTGGAAACGTTGTGGCAGTGCGTTGTGGAAGAGCAGGAGACCGTAAGCTTTGAGGAGATACTGGATCTGTATTCGGGCAAAGAGCAGGTTTCTATGGAGCAAAGGCTTTTACTTTTCTGGGCCGTGGATAAAAACACGGTTTACCTGACAAGAGCCGAAGATGGCTACCTTGTACGCTCACAGGAGGAAGTCTCCAAGATATTCCATGCTCTTGAACTCAGAGAGGAAAGGGAACAAAGAACGCAGGCCGCCGTAAACTGGGCGCGTTCCATTCTAAGCGGCGAAGCTCCGTCGGTGGTTGATGAGAGTCACAATGAATTTCTTAAACTGATTGAGCGGTACGTCATTGACCTTGACGGCTATGAGCGAGCGAAGGAAGCCAAGGGTTTTCTTTATGAAGCAGGGCTTAAGGAAGTGGAGTCGGCGGTTGAGTTTCTTATAAAAACGGGTTTCTGGAAAAAAGATGATGATCCGGAATCGAAAAAAATCGCCTTTCATTTCAGGCACTCGCAAAGAACAATGGAAGAGGCTGAGGCTGTTTTTAACGTTCAGGACACCTTCGCGGGTCTTACCGACAGAACGGATCTAGAAGCTTTTTCGGTTGACAGTGAGACAACGCAGGACATGGATGACGCCCTTTCCCTTGAAACGCACGGGGACCGAATCACTCTGGGGGTCCATATCTCGAATGTTGCCCATGTTGTAAGCAGGGGATGCTTTCTTGACCAAGGGGCCCGTGAGCGCGCAGAGACGGCTTATTTCCCCGAGGGGCGCGTGGATATGTTTCCTCGGGAGCTTGTGAGCAAGAAACTCAGCATCACCGCCGGCGACCTCCGTCCCGCGCTTTCCATTTTCGCCACTTTTAAAAAAGAAGATTTCACTTTGATTGATTATCATTTTGAGACGACACTCATAAGGGTTTCAAAAAATCTTACCTACGCCGAAGCCACTGAAATATTCCACCGGACGCAATGGGGAAAATCCCTTGTGGCCCTTGCTAATTCACTTAGAAACAGGAGAGTCGAGAAGGGAGCTTTTATAGTCCAACTCCCGGAACTTAAAATCAGGGTCGGAGACCAAGACGGAATATCAATCAGCAAAGACTACATGGATTCTCCCGCCCACAAAGTTGTTTCTGAGTGCATGATTCTTATGAACCGGCTTTCGGGGGATTTTTTCGATAAAAACAAAATTCCGGCCCTCTTTCGTTCTCAGGCTCAGGAAATTGACTCTGAAGCCAAAGAACTTGATCCCGCAGATGTTCTTTTTCCGGTAAAGGTAATAAAGCATTTAAAACCCTCCTTTGTTACCTTTAAGCCCGAAGCCCACAAGTCCCTGGGGGTAGCTTCCTATGTTCAGATGACTTCGCCTATCAGAAGATACACGGATCTTCTGATGCAGCGCCAGCTTATCTCCTGGCTTGAGGAACAAAAGATTTACTACTCCGAAAGCGAGCTTGAAGATACGAACACGCGGGTAAGTCTTGCCACCAGGGAAATAAAAAACGCGCAGAGAAGCAGACACAGGTACTGGCTTATCCGCTATCTTCTGGAAAAGGATATAAAAGGAGCGACAGGCTACGTAAGTTCCAAGGGATATAACGGGTTTAACGTTTATATTCCTGAGTTTCTGATAGAACTTGCGCTTTCTAACGCCGGTGGCAGGGTCTTTGATATAGGAAGTGAAATCTCCCTCTCCATCTGGGGAGCGGACCCTCTCAGAAGAAAGATACGCGTGAGTCCTGCATAGTCTCCGATGCGCTGCAACCTAAAGCTTAAACAAGTATACGTTCGTGGATGAAAAAAGACCCTCAGCTGTCTTTTTCAAGAACTCCGAGAATTTCCTCAAGCCTTGAGACTTTCACCCGTGGTCTTCCCTGTTTCTCTCCTTCTTTCTTTTCAAATGAATCAACCCTAAGCCATTCATTGTAGGAAATGTGTTTTTCCTCAAGCAGCTCATTTATGCTCTCAGGGGAAGTGAATTCGAGACGCAGTGTGCTTTCCCTTTCAATGTCCTCAATCATGCAGCTTACGGTTTCACCGGAGTCGGTTTTGTTTGTGCCAATAACCCCGGTCGGTCCGCGTTTTATCCACCCGGTAGTGTAGAGTCCCGTAAGCGGGTCGCCACCCATTTCATCAAGCACTCTTCCGTTTTCATTAGGAATTATTCCCCAACTGTCGTCAAACGGCACGTCCTGAAGAGGTATTCCCTGGTACCCGACGGAGCGAAAAACCAGATCGGCGGGAATATCTTCGGTTTCGCCAGTGGGTTTAGGCCGAAGAGAGCCGTCATCGGATCTGTAAAGCCTGTTTTTTACGACTTTCACGCTTTTTACCTTGTTGTTTTCTCCGGCGATTATCTCTATTGGAGAAACCAGAAACCTTATGATGATTTTTTTCGATTTGGAGGGAACTCTTTCCGATGCTTTCTTTATGAGCTCGATTTTCGTCTGGATTGCTCTGTCTGGTTTACGCCCAAGTTCCGTAAGCGTGAGGGGATCGGGGTTGGCCTCCTCCGGCAGAACGAGAAGGTCCGCGTCTTCAAGCTTTCCGAGTTCCCGCAGTTCGGGGTTAGTGAAAGCCGCCTGTGCAGGTCCTCTTCTTCCCAGCATGTGTATTTCCCTTATTCCGCTCTCAGACAGTTTTTCAAGTGCGTAGTCGGCGATATCGGTTTTCTCCATTTCGCTTCTGGTAAGGCAGAGAATTCTCGCGACATCCACCGCGACGTTTCCGACTCCTACTATGACGACTTTTTTTCCTGAAAAATCAAAATCAAGGCCGGTGTGCTCCAGGTGGGTATTGTACCAAGCTACAAACTCCGTTGCCGCATGGCTTCCAATCAAGTTCTCTCCAGGGATTTCCATTTTCCTGTCGGCCTGGGCCCCTGTTGCGAAAACTATCTGGTGGTAGCGACTATACAGGTTCTCAAGCGTTACGTGGTTTCCGAACTCTACAAGCCCGAAAAACCTGAATTGGGGATTTGACGCAATTTTGTCGTAAACCTTGGCTACGGTCTTTATTTTCTGATGATCCGGAGCCACTCCGCTTCTAACCAGGCCGTGGGGGGTCGGGAGTTTTTCGAACATGTCTATGAAAACTCGGTCACCGAGTTTTTTCTGCAGGTGTTCAGCTGCGTAGAAAGCAGCGGGTCCAGATCCGATAATTGCAACTTTTACTGTTTCCAAACTCATGCCGTGGGAAGTATATACACAATATTCTGTAAATTCACACGGAAACCTCTTCCTCGGTCTTCTGCGGGGACTATTAACCACTCTTTTTCCGTTGACTGGACCTGATGGTGGTATAATACTAGTTTCTTGGTGTGTGGCGAAGTGACCCGATGATTGCTAAAGACCGTACAGAACCGGAACATTTCCATCTCAAGGTGGTTCACGAGATAAGCGACTTGATCAACAAGTCCGTAGGTCTTAACACCCTCTTGGGCAGGGTAGTTAGAAAGATTTCGTCCTCGCTTCACTACGATGTCGTTTCCATATACATCTGGGATGATCTGAGAGAGGTTCTCAGACTTGCTGCTAACAGAGGTCTTCAGGTTAAACCCAAAAGCGACATCTTCCTGCGTTCGGATGAAGGTCTTACTGGAATGGTCCATAAAACGAAGGTTCCTCTGATCGCTATGCCGGCTTCGAAGCATCCGAATTACAAGTATTTTCCGGAAATAGGTGAAGAGGAATACGAAAGCTACATAGGTGTTCCCATAATGCTCCACGACTTATGTGTCGGGGTGCTTGTGGGCCAGAACAAGGCCCAAATGCAGATAACCCCGGCCGAACAGACTCTTTTTCAGATCATAGCGTTGCGACTTGCCGGGGTTCTAGAAGTCGCAAACACCCTAGACCGTCTGAAGCCTCCGTCCATGGTGAAACACGAGACAAGAACCTATCAGGGAAAAGGGGTTTCTGAAGGTGTGGCTGTCGGGAAAGCGGTTACTTTCCGGGGGCTTTTCCGCCGGATGTCCACAATGGAGATGACAGCCGATACTCCCCAGATCGAGAAAAAGAGAGTTAGGGACTCTATAAAAAACATATCGCAAGACCTTAAAAACACTATTAAAAAAATGGATTCTGAGGGGAAGCTCTCGAAAAACGAAGTGGATATTTTCCGCTCACATCTGATGATCGTTGATAGCCGAGACATGGAGAAAGACACAGGGGAGCTCATAGATGAAAAGAGCGTTTCAGCTGAGGCCGCGGTGGTTGAGTATCTTGAATCCCAGGCGTTGCGTTTTGAATCCCTGCCGGATTCCTATATGAGGGAAAGGGCTTACGATTTCAGGGATATAGGAGAAAGGATCCTCCGGGACCTTACCCATTCAAAAGACGAAAATATTTCCGCTTCCACCGACGGAGAGCCCTTAATACTTGTCGCAAGGGAGATAGGCGTGTCTTTTGTTACGGCTATTGAGGGCGAGGTCAGGGGGATAGTGCTTGAAAAAGGCGGAGAGACTTCGCACGCGATCATAATAGCGAAATCACTGGGAATTCCCGTAGTTGTCGGCATAGAAAACATCGTGAACCTGATACATCCCGGAGAGGATATGATAGTTGACGGAAGAAGCGGTTTTATTTTCACAAATCCCGACCAGGTGCTAAAGGATGAGTATCTGGCCATGCACGAAAAAACCGTTAAGCTCCGCCACTTCATAGAAACCGAGGCCATAAAGAGCACCGGTACCGGGCTTGGCGTCGAGATAACGGCAAATGTCGGAATTCCGGCCGATGTTGAAATGGCTAAGCGTTACGGCATCAGGAGTGCGGGACTTTTCAGAACAGAGTTTGCCTTCGCACAGTTTAAGAAGTGGCCGACTGTAAGGTCCCAGTTAAAGATATACAAGGAGATTTCAAGGAATTTTGAGGGTGAAGTGACGATCAGAACTCTGGACGTGGGTTCTGACAAGGTGCTTTCCTATCTCAGCATGCCCAAGGAAGAAAATCCCCTTCTTGGCCTCCGGTCAATCCGGTTCTCAATGGAGTATCTGGATCTTTTCAGGGACCAGGTGAAATCTATTCTGCTGGCGGCGAAAAAAGGGGGGAATTTCAGGATCCTTCTCCCGATGGTCTCAAATGTCTGGGAGGTTGAGACCGCGGCGCA
The DNA here is from genome assembly GCA_047518015.1 of Thermodesulfobacteriota bacterium. Taxonomy (GTDB): domain Bacteria; phylum Desulfobacterota_D; class UBA1144; order Nemesobacterales; family Nemesobacteraceae; genus Nemesobacter. The sequence goes on from JAKZRS010000045.1 coordinate 34,932, forward strand.
GATAATTAGCGAACTATCCACCGAAGTGAGTCTTCACCGACTTGACATACCTAAGCTCGGAATAATGATGGAGGTCCCGGCCCTTGCGTATCAATTCGGAGATTACGCGGACTTAATAGATTTTGTTTCTGTCGGAACAAACGACCTCATACAGTATCTGCTTGCGGTGGATAGAAACTCAAACGCGGTTGGACATCTTTACTCGGCCTTTCATCCTTCCGTGGTAAGAATGCTGGATTTTACGAGAGAGCAAATCCTCTCAAGCGGAAAGGAACTTTCCATCTGTGGAGAGATAGCGGGGGTTCCTTCCGGCACCCTTTTGATATTGGCCCTTGGTTACCGTCACCTGAGCGTTTCCCCGCTGCGGTTTCCCTATGTGAAATTTCTTTCAGACAGAGTTTCAGAACAGATGCTTGAGGAAATCAGATCGCACGTGTTGCTGCTCACAAAAGAATCTGACATAGAAAGATATCTAAAGGACATCCTTAACTCCATAAACCCGATGTTGCTCGAAGCAGAGTAGTATGATCACAAGGTCTACAGTTATCCCACTGGTGCTTTTTGTCCTCACGGTGGTCACCACTTTTCTTTCAGGTTACATGATAAGCGGAACCTCTACGGGAGGGGTTCTTTTCTCGATTTCCCTGGTGGCTATTCTGGGAGCCCATGAAATGGGCCATTATTTTTACGGCAGGAAATACGGTGTTTCTATCACTCTTCCCTGGTTTATTCCCGCTCCTCCTTTCCTATCGCCGATCGGCACGTTCGGGGCGTTTATACGGATAAAATCCCGTATACGCGGCCGGAAGGAACTTTTCGACATAGGGGTTGCCGGTCCCATAGCTGGTGTGATTGTAGCTCTTCCGGTCCTGTTTGTAGGACTGCTTTTCTCAGAGGTGATTGCCTTGGATTCCGAGACGTTCTCTGAGATGCAGACGGCCATGTCTCTCGGCAATTCTCTTGTATTTGCCCTTTTTTCGAAGATAGCGGTCGGGGACGTCGCTCAGGGATACGAACTTATGCTGCACCCCGTCGCGTTTGCCGGATGGATAGGTCTTTTCGTAACCGCCTTGAATCTGATGCCTGCGGGGCAGCTTGACGGAGGGCATGTCGTATACTGCGTTTTCCCGGCGCAGTGGCATAAGACGATATCGGTCGCTACGGTTATTTTTCTTGTAATAATGGGAATTGGAACGGCGCCTCTGGTAGAACTTGCGGATTATCTTGGTTTAGGAATGCTTGCCGGTATCCCGAAGTGGCTTTTGTTTGAGGGCTGGGTCGGCTGGCTTTTCTGGGCTATATTGCTTTTGGTGATAGGGACATCCCATCCGCCGACCGTCTCAAGTGATACCGAGATCGGTGCGGGGAGAAAGGCGCTTGCTTTTGTCTCATTGCTTATTTTTATTTCCTGTCTTACTCCTGTTCCAATAAGTATTGTAGAGTTTGGTTAAGCCGTTGTTAATAATATGCCATCTTAGACTGTGAAAGTATTCAGACAAGGCAATTTCTTTGGCAACGGATTACCCGAAAATATCTGAAAAACGTTTAAGATTTAGGGCTTTCTGTATTTATCAAGCAAAAAAAATATATATAGCGAATTCGTTTTTTTTCAAATTTCTCCTTTGTTTTTTTCCTTTGACGATTTCATTTCAGCCTGATCTGTTTTACGCTGCGACTTCCCGGGGAAGCTTCTTGAAATCCTTGTCGAACAGCTCTCTTTTTTCCA
>JAKZRS010000046.1:0-33191 GCA_047518015.1 Thermodesulfobacteriota bacterium
ACGACACTGTCCGCCCCTGGATTATTGAATTATGGAGACTTGCTCAAACACCTGATGCCGCAAGGCGAATCAGAGTGTCCTCTGTGCAGAAAATACTCAAGCGCCACAGAATACGACGTATCGGCGCACAGCAAGTGCTTGGGATTATTCGCTCGAAGGAAATAAACCTCATGCAGGCAACAGTTTCAAGCTGCGTTTGGCGTGTGAAGAGCATTATTGAGTTCCTCGATATCGTCAACAGACAGCTCAAGGAAATCGAGACCCGTATCAAGGAGATGCTCCATTCAATCATCTCTCGGGAAAAAACTGAAAACGCGGGGACAGGGAAACCAGGCGATGTCGAAATCCTCCTGTCCATGCCGGGAATAGGCTTTGTCACTGCCGCCACGCTGGTCTCCGAGGCTTATGATTTGATACGCCGACGCGACTACAAGGCGCTTCGGTGCGTTGTCGGCACAGATCCGGTGACAAAACAGTCGGGCAAGAGCAAGTATGTCATACGGCGCCGAGCGTCGTCTCGGAGACTTCAGACAGCGCTTTACCACTGGGCAGGGGTAGCGGTACTGCACGACCCCGTAAGCAAGGCCCGCTACGCCTCGCTGCGGGCACGGGGACTGCGCCATTCCAGGTCTCTTCGCACCGTCGGCGACCGTCTTCTCTATGTTGCCTGCACCCTGCTCAAAAAAGGAGAAATGTTCCGCAAAGACTTCAAGGAACTGCAAAAGGAAGCCGCCTGATAGCGATTGCCAACAGACTTCCCAATAGAAAAAACGAGGAGGTGCCTCAAAAAAACTGAATCCGCTATATATATAAATTTAACGCTTGATAAAGGGTAGGAAGTCCATAGACAGTGTTTCCTGGAGAGACTGAATTATAGTTCTCTAGCCTGCGATCTTGGGAATCCTCTACTGTCCACCAGATAGATACCCCAACAGGATTTAAATAAATCCCTTTCCCTGACTAGAAGCGGCTTTATATGGTAGATTCTCTTTTATGTCGTTACTGACGCCTGAGAACGAAAGCACCATAGCCGCCATTTCAACCCCGCCCGGAGAGGGAGGAGTGGCCGTAATCCGCATAAGCGGCAGGGAATCTCACGCGATTGCGAGAAAAATCTTCGTTCCCGTGGGGAATTCAGGGTTTTCCGAAAGAAAACTTTGTTTCGGAAAAATAATCAACCCGGAAACCGGGGAGACGGTGGACGAGGTTCTGTGCGTCATTATGAGCTCCCCTGGTACCTATACGGGGGAGAACATAGCCGAAATACACTCTCACGGAGGACATATGGTTCCCCGGAAGATACTTGAGGTCCTGATCGGCCTCGGGGCGACCCTTGCCGCCCCGGGTGAATTTACCCAGAGAGCGTTTCTTAACGGAAAAATGGACTTGGCCCAGGCCGAGGCGGTTTCCGACATCATAAACGCCCAGACTGAACAGAGCCTCCGGTACGCCGAGGCACAGCTTGAGGGGGCCCTTTCGGGCAAGGTGAACGCGCTTAAGGATCAAATCCTCGACATTCTGGCGGAAATAGAGGCGAACCTCGATTTTCCCGAAGAAGATATAGACCCTATTGCGAAAAACCGTCTCAAGGAGGCATCTGAATCTGTGGAAAAGGAACTTTCGGCCCTAATCGAAAGCTACGATACGGGCAGAATGTTCAGAGACGGAGTGACGATGGTAATACTGGGCAAGCCTAACGTCGGGAAATCAAGCATACTTAACTGCCTGCTCGAGACCCAACGGGCTATAGTGAGCCCGGTAGCCGGAACCACGAGAGATTTTATTGAAGAAAGAATAAATGTCGGAGGGATTCCCCTCGTTATAACGGATACGGCCGGCATAAGGGACACGGAAGACCAGATAGAAAGACTCGGGGTGGAACTTTCTCTCAAAAAAGCCGAGGAATCCGAATTTGTGCTCGTCGTTTTGGACCAGAGCACGGAAATTGATGCCCTGGACAGAAAAATCCTCAAAACCGCCGCCAAAAAGAAATATCTTGTCGTAATCAACAAGACGGATCTTGAGGAAAGGCTTGAAGAGTCGAAGCTGCGGCAGATTCTCAAGGGGAAAAAGCCGGTGAAAACCTCGGCGCTTACAAAAGAGGGAATAGAACGGCTCAGGCGGACCATGTTCGAGACCTTGGCGGGCTTGCCTCGTGGCACGGACGCTTCGGAACTTGTGCTGACTAACCTTCGCCATAAAAAATCGATGGAAAAGGCCTGCGGCCAGCTGCGCATATTTCTCGAGCTTCTTGAACGGAACGAGTATCCAGAAATCCTCTCGATAGAGCTTCGCAACTCCATGGACTCGCTTGGCGAGATCACGGGGGAAATAACCACGGAAGATCTTCTGGGCAGAATTTTCTCCAGATTCTGCATCGGAAAATAATATCAGTGACAGAATGTTTCACGTGAAACATTTGGGAATTCCCAAATGTTTCACAGAGCGCTCGGCGGGATGAAAAGGAGGGAACGGACCGTTTTTGAAATTATTCAGTGATTTAAGGCGGTTAGGCTATAGCTCATGGCATTCGGAAAATTCCATTCACAATCTATCGACAAGAAAAAGTGTTTCATATCAGTGAATTAAGAAATTTAAAACGAATCTTTAATGATTTATTAACAATAGCAGGACCCCTACAGGGATTTCATGCGCGAACACCCCTTTCCGCCTCCTGGAGAGTCAGCGTTTTCTCCCCACGGGCGGTTAAAAGCCCCGCGTGCCGGCGGAACTGATCCTGCGGTCGGTCGGATTTTCGTCGGGATTGTTCGAGGTTTGCTTCCGTTTTTCTAAATAGTCTTTTATTTTCAGCGGGTTAACTGTTGACCAGTTTTTTATAGTGTGTAACCTAACTTGCCGGGTGAACTTATGATTTTTCCTCTTGGATGGCTTACTGACTACCTGAAAATCGACGTTTCCGCAGAAGAACTGGGAGAAATGCTCACCATGACAGGCTTGGAGCTTGAAGCCCTTGAAGACAAGGGCAAGGCTCTTGCTGATGTCTGCGTAGCCCAGATAAACAGCATCGAAAGGCACCCGAACGCCGACAGGCTGAGTGTCTGCGAGATTACGGACGGCCAGGCCCGCTACGTGGTTGTCTGCGGTGCGGACAACATGAAGGAAGGGGATAAGGTTGCTTTCGCCAAGGCGGGAACGGTTCTTCCCGCTACCTCGAAGTTCCCCGAAGGCGTCAAGATAAAGCGCTCGAAAATCCGCGGTGAAGATTCGGAGGGAATGCTGTGTTCCGCCGATGAAATGGGTCTTTTGGGCGACGAGGACGGAATAATGATTCTCTCTCCCAAGGCCGAGCTTGGAACCAGCATGAGCGACGAGATCGGCTACGACGGCGTTATCTTCGAGGTTGGAATTACTCCCAACCGTCCTGACTGCATGAGCATTTTCGGGATCGCAAGGGAAGTCTCGGCAATACTGGGCGAGAACCTTCAGAAACCTAGTTTCTCCATAAAAGAGGAAGGAAAGAGCATTTCGGAAAGGGTCACGGTAGAGGTTGAGGATACGGAGGCGTGTCCCAGGTACTGCTGCCGGCTCATTGAAGGAGTCAGAATCGAGCCCTCTCCCGCGTGGCTTCGGGAAAGGCTTGAGTACTGCGGAATCCGCTCCGTTAACAACGTCGTTGACGTTACGAACTTTGTTTTGCTTGAACAGGGACAACCGCTTCACGCTTTTGATTGTGACAGGCTTGATAAGAGTGGCATCTCAGTCAGAAAGGCCAGGAAAGGAGAAACGATAGAAACGCTTGACGGCGTCGAGAGAAAACTGCTTGGCGAGGATCTGGTTATCTGCAGCGGGGACCGCCCCGTCGCGCTTGCCGGAGTCATGGGCGGCGCTGACTCTGGAGTAGATGACGCGACGAGTAGCATTCTGCTTGAGGCCGCTTACTTTTCTCCCGTGGGTATAAGGAAAACATCCAAGCGAAATGGCCTTAAGAGCGAATCCTCGAGCAGGTTTGAAAAAGGGATTGACATAAACAATGTTTCGTTCGCTCTTGACCGCGCAGCCGAGCTTATAAGCCGTTTGTCCGGAGGAACGGTCGCCCAAGGCCTTATTGATGTCTATCCCGACCCCGTTAGCCCAAGGGAGATTTCTCTTTCAGTTGACAGGGTCTGCGGCCTGATTGGCATATCCACCGATTCCCACGAGATAGCAGGGCTTCTCGAAGGCCTTGAGTTCGAGGTTCTCAGCCTTTCCGCCGACGCGCTCTTGCTTAGGGTTCCGACTTTCAGGGTGGACATAGAGCGCGAAGTGGATATCGTCGAGGAAGTCGCGCGTCTCCTGGGTTACGACAACATTCCCTCCGTCCTGCCGGAGGTTCCAATGGTAGCCAAAAAACCCAACGTGATAACCGTCATGGAGAAAAGGCTCAGGGACATTTTCGTTTCCTACGGTTTTCTCGAGGCCATAAACTACAGTTTCGAATCTCCCGAACTTCTAAGGACTTTCGGCTTTGAAGAATCGATCCGCATTATGAACCCCATATCGCGGGAGCTTTCGGAAATGAGGATGAGCCTTCTTCCCTCTCTGGTGAAAAACGTGAGACTCAACCTCTCGAGGCAGAACCAAGACGTAAGGCTTTTCGAGTCCGCCAAGGTTTTCTACCCTAAAGATATGGACCAGTTGCCAAACGAAGTGAAGAAATTCGCCGCGATTGCGACCGGAAAAAGGGCGCCTGAGATATGGGACGGGGAAAAATTCGATTTCTTCGACATAAAAAGTGTGCTTGAAAGGAGCCTTGAGGTCCTTTCCGTGGATTCCAGGATAGAATTCGAGTCTATTTCCTCCGACCATGGATTCCTGTGGCCGGGAAAATCTTCTGCGGTGCTGGTTGACGGAAATGTTCTGGGGGTAGTGGGGGAGCTTCACCCGCATCTTCTGGAAAAACTCGAGATAAGCGAAAACGTGTACGTGCTTGAACTCGACCTGTCTCTTCTCTCGGTCGTCTACACTAGTTTCGAGAGAAAATTCTCCCCGCTTCCCAAGTTTCCCTCCCTTCGCCGCGACATAGCGCTTGTGGTCGATGAGATAGTTCTGGTGCGGGAAATTCTTTCGGTTATAAAAAAGGCTGATTCTGGTATAATAGAAAATGCTTGGGTGTTTGACGTTTACAAGGGAGATTCCCTTGGAGAAGGAAAGAAGAGCGTCGCGCTGTCTCTAATTCTTCGAAACAGGGAAAAGACCCTTACCGACGAGGACGCAAACAGGGTTCAGCAGGATGTTCTTAGAAGTTTGGAAAAAACAATAGGAGCCGAATTGCGTTCGGTTTAAGAAAGGGGGGATTTTCATGACAAAGAAGGATCTGGCTGGTGTTTTGTACTCGGAAATAGGATTCTCAAGAAGAGAATCAGCGGAAATAGTCAACTTTTTTTTCGAGCTGATAAGAGAAAGGCTCATGGCTGGCGAAGAGGTGAAACTCCCCGGGTTCGGAACCTTCAGGGTCATGAGAAGGAAGTCCCGGATAGGAAGAAACCCCTCCACCGGAGAGGAAGTAGGCATACCTTCCCGCCTCACGGTCGTTTTCAAACCCAGCAGGTTTCTAAGGAAAAAGATTGACCAGAAACGTGGGGATTAAAATACCAGAGCCAAAACCTCCCCAATCTTCTTTTTTCAAGCGGAGCTTTATTGCCGGCATCCTGATTATCGTTCCTTTCGGGGTGACCATTTTTGTCCTCTACAAGCTGATAAAGTGGATGCTTTTCTTTTTCAGCACCGGCCCCGCCGGAATTCTCCGCCACTTCATAGATGTCCCGCCTTACGTGTTTCAGGGACTATCCTTTGTTATAGGGATTTTGGCCACCCTGCTGCTGGTCGTCTTCCTAGGGGCCGTGACCAGAAACTTCGTTGGCAGAAAAATGCTTCTGTTCGGCGAATCGCTTATCTCGAAGATTCCGCTTGCCAGACCCTTCTACGTGAGTGTAAAGCAGGTAGTGCAGACGTTTTTTCTCGCTTCCTCTATGCAGAACATGAAAAGAGTCGTGATGGTCGAGTACCCGAGAAAAGGAATCCGTGTCATAGCTTTCGTAACGGGAGTTACCGAAGCCGGCAGGGGACATAACATGACAGACCGCAGGCTCGTCAATCTGTTCGTTCCCACGACGCCGAATCCGACAAGCGGTTTTTACATAATGGTTCCGGAAGAAGACCTGCAGGAACTGGATATTTCCGTGGAAGAAGCGTTTCAGCTTATAGTTTCCGCCGGGATTTCTCAAGGCGATTCAGATGTTTCTGGGCAAGATAAGAAAAACGGTTGATTCTTTCGAGATGCTCAGTCCCGGGGACGTAATTGTTGCGGGAGTGTCCGGAGGATCAGACTCCATGGCGCTTCTCTTCGCTCTTTGTGACCTGCGGGAGTTTTATCCGGATATCGACGTGATCGTTTCCCACGTCAACCACGGGCTCAGGGGCGCAGAATCGGACGAAGACGCTGAGTACGTAAGGAAAGCGGCTGGCCGGCTTAACTTTTCGTTTGAATGCGTACGGGTTGATACCGAGGGCTTCAGAAAAAAACGCGGACTTTCCCTTGAAGACGCCGCCAGGGAGCTTCGCTACGACTTTTTTAACGATATTCTCGCGAAACGCTCGGCTCAGAGAATCGCCACGGCCCACACGCTTAACGATCAGGCAGAGACGGTCATAATGAGACTCATGAGAGGGAGCGGTTCCCAGGGTCTTGCCGGTATAAGACCCTCGGTTGGCAACGTAATACGCCCGCTCATAAACGTCACCAAGCTTGAAGCCAGGGAGTACCTTCGCTCAAAAGGCGTGTCCTGGAGGGAAGACTCGACCAACAGTTCGAACGAATTTTTAAGAAACAGGATAAGAAACGAGCTTATTCCCTTACTTGAGAGCTACAATCCTGCCATTGAGCAGGTTCTCTCCCGGGTGGCGGCGGTCTGCGCCGCGGAGGCGGATTTTATTTCGGCCGAAGCCGAGAGGAAATTCAATAAACTCGCCCGTGTTTTGGGCGGAGGTGTGCTCGGAGACACGGAAAAACTTCTTCGCGAACCCCCGGCGATCAGGTTCTCAGTAATGAGAAAATCGATTTTGGCCGTAAAGGGAGATCTTAACTCGATCTCCGCCAAGCATCTTTTCTCGATTGACGAGGTGGTGCGCTCGGGGGAGTCCTCGGCAGAGGTGAACCTTCCCGGCGGAGTCGTTTTTCATACGGGCTACGGGGTTTTCTTTTTCACGCGCGAAGATGAGTTACGCGAATTCCCGCCAACCGAGATAAAAAACCATGGAACTCACAAGGTCTCCCGGGACCTTGAGGTCACAGTTGAGCTTACAGATGACTCCTCCCTATGGGGTGCACCCGATGTCGGGTACTTTTCGCCCGAAAAAGTCGGCTTCCCCATAGCGCTTAGGAGCTTTTCTGAGGGAGACAGGTTCGTTCCGCTCGGAATGAGGGGAGCCAAGAAGCTCAAGGATTTTTTCATTGACGAAAAAATACCGAGATTCCTTAGAAAAAAAGTGCCGGTTTTTGAAGGCCGCGACGGGATAATCTGGGTGGGCGGATTAAGAACGGACAACAGGTTCAAGGCGGATCGGATGAAAGGGCCGTGGCTTAGGATAAGGGTCCGCGGTTCTTCAAAGAAGCTGCTTGACCTTGCGGTTAAAGGTCCCAAAGCGTCCTAGGAATCTCCCCCAAGCCCGCTTTTGGCGACGTAGCACGCTCCCAAGACCCCTGAGTCATCTCCAAGAGCGGCTTTTTTTATCTGAAGCTTCCTCGCCGCCCCGCCAAGACACCTTCTTTCGGCTTCCTTGCGGGCTTTCCCGATAAAAAGCTGCCAGGCGCCTGAGAGCCCCCCGCCCACAACCACTGTTTTTACGTCCAGAACGTTTACGAGAATCGATATTCCCACTCCCAGATTCGCTCCGAAATCGTTCCATACGCCGATTGCAGCCTGGTCTTTTTCGCGCGCAAGCTCCGCCAGGCGCTCAGGGATGGCCGATTCTTCGGTCCCGGCGAGTTTTTCACGGAGCTTCGGGTGCTCGCGGACGATTCTTTTTATTGCTACCTGAGAAACGTAGGTCTCAATGCAGCCTCTTGCGCCGCAGGCGCACCCGGGTCCCGAGGGGTCGATGATCATGTGTCCCACTTCCCCGGCGAAGCCGTCTTCCCCCGACCAAAGCTTGCCGTCAAGGACTATCCCGCCTCCGAATCCGGTTCCCAGGGTTATCATTACCATTGAATTTGAGCCTCTGCCCGCCCCCGCCCGGTATTCTCCGAGAGCCGCGCAGGAAGCGTCGTTTTCAATGAATACGGGCGTTGCGGTTCCGATTCTCTCCAAAAGCGCTTCGGTAAACGGAAAATCCTTCGTGTTGGCTATGTTCGGGGCCTGGACGAGCGTACCGTTTCTTCGGTCAACGGTTCCCGGTATTCCTATCCCGATTGCCGATATTTCCTCCCCGGCGAATCCTTTTATGAAGCTGGCAAGGTTCTCCATGAGCGGCGAAATACCCATATGGGCGTCCGAGCGGGTTTTTTTCTCCCCGAGCATGTCTCCATTCTCGGAAATGATTTTCCCCCTGAGGTTGGTTCCCCCTATGTCTATGCCAAGGAATTTCCGTTTCATTTTTCCGTTTTCAAATAGTGAAAAACCGCAGGCGGCTGCTACCGGGCCGCCCCGGAACTTCTATTTTACCCTGTCTTTTCGGAAAAATATTGACCGCGGCTGGGCCTGAAGGCACAGGATTTTTCCCGCTGCACTAGGTTTTTTGCGCAAGGCGCGTGTAACAGGGTATAAACTTACTCTTATCCGCAAGAGTCCCGCATCGTATATTTCCCCTTATGGAGAACTGACAGGTTAAAATGAACCTAAAAACCGCAAGCATACTCTCAGCCGTTTTCCTGTTTTTTCTCTACATCTCCTGCGAAAGACCTCCCGAGATTCCGGGCCCCGAGTCCATGCGCCCTGTTCCCTTCGTTCCGGAAATGGACGATGACCTTTTCCCGGGGGGACTCAGGGAATCTATTGGCGCAAGCGTCGAGAAACTTTCGGAAACAAAGGATTCCCAGCTCGTTTTCGGACAGAAAACCGTTTCCGCAGGGGATTACACCCTTGCCCTTAACTATCTTCTCGGCAAGCTTGAAGCGGGCGTGACCAAGGAAGATTTCATAAAAGACGTTAGGGAGAATTTTGATTTCTACGGCTTTCCGGGAAAGCCCTGGGGCAAGGTTTTCATAACCTCTTACTTCTCTCCGGTGCTTCCCGCTTCCCAAGCGAGAACCCCGGAACATACTCACCCCCTTTACCGGGTGCCCGTCGACCTGGTGCGTCTTAGAATGGACAGGTTCATCAAGCAGTTCGAGAGATTTTCGTTTCTTGAGGACGACAAGATTGCCCGGGGAAAGCTGCAGTCACTTTACGGAAGGGTCGAGCAGGGAGGCCTGGGCAGGATATCCGAATTCGTTCCCTATTATTCACGAAGCGAAATTGATTCCGGGGGAGAGCTCAGGGGGAAAAAGCTCGAGATCGCGTGGGTCGATCCTATCGACGGGTTTTTTCTTCATATCCAGGGTTCCGGCAAAATAAGGTTTGCGGACGGAGAGGAGAGGGTGATAGGCTACGCCGCCCAGAATGGACATGATTACGTGGCTATAGGGAAATTTCTTTTCGAGTGGATTCCGAGGGGAAAAATGAGCCTCTGGGCCATAGAAAACCACCTAAAATCCCTCCCCCGAGCGGAGAGGATGAAGATTCTTTACAAAAACCCGAGCTATATTTTCTTCCGCAGACTTCCAGGCAAGCCCCAGACCTCTTTCGGAACGGAAGTCGTTGACGGCCGGACCATAGCGACGGACATAGCTTTTTTCCCCAGGGGATCTCTCGTGTTCATGGAATTTGAAAGGCCGGTTTTCGAAACTTCTTCTTCCGTTGAGCCGTCGCACTGGAAGCCGACCTCCCGCTTCGTGGTAAACCATGACAGCGGGGGAGCGATAAAGGGCGCCCGGCGCGTCGATCTTTTCTGGGGGGAAGGAAAAGACGCCTCCCGTCACGCGGGAGTCATGAAAAACTGGGGAAAATTCTTCTATCTGGTGCCGAAGGGGGAATTTCTGATGGTACTTAGGGAAAAAAATGGCGGGCGGAGCCCAGGAGGATAAGATGGCCGACAAAAAAGCGCTTACATGTTCCGAGATGTCTTCTCTTAGCGGAGAGCACCTCTACGGAACCGCCCTTGAGGTAAAGAACTGGTTTGCACTCGAGTACTCCGGGATATGGAAAAGAGACGCTTTTGCGCAAAGCGCGCTGCCCCAAGAGGTAAGGGAGCATCTGGGGAAATTTCTTTCGTCTTTTGAGCAATCCAGGATTCAGCTGATAGGAGGGCCGCGCCCGGGCGAGGGCAACCCCGCTTTTTACTACGCCCGCTCTTCTGAGTTTTCCCCGAAACTCTACAAATTCGAAATAGAGACATACGAGGATCTTCTCTCGATAGATCTTCCCGAGCTTGTTCGCACCGGGGAAATAGAGAGGTTCTCCTGCGCGGAGAAGCTTGTTCTGGTCTGCACCCACGGATCGCGCGACGGATGCTGCGCGGTCGCGGGATCCGGAGTTTACAAGGAGCTTCTCAAAAAAGAAGGGATCTGTGCGTGGAGAACCACCCATGTCGGAGCCCATCGCTTCGCCGCCAACCTCGTCATGCTTCCAGAGGGAATATATTACGGAAGGGTAAACGGCGAGAATCTTGAGGATGTGGTTTCCTCCCATCTGCGGGGCGAGATTTTTCTTGACTGCTACAGGGGGAGGTCGTGTTTTTCCCAGACCTCACAGGTCTCGGACTATTTTTTGAGAAAAGAGATAGGGAAATTAGGCATTTACGACATAAGGTGGGAGTTCGAGAAGGACCGCGAGGACTACACTGCGGCCGAATTCGGGGTGGAGGGGGAAACCACGGTCTACAGCGTAAACACCGTGGTTATGAACCAGGCTGTAAAACTCCAGACGAGCTGCGATGAGCCGGAGATAAAGGGGCTGCCCCAGTTTTATTTCTACAGCCTGATACCCTATGAGCCTCTGGGCAGGAGAAAAAAGGACTCCTGATCGCGCCGGTTTTTCTACTGCGAAGCGCGGCGGCGTCTCAGGGATTCAGTGAAATCAAGAATCTCCCGCGAAAGACGCTTTGAGCTCTGCTCGTCGGGAATTATGGTGTCGGTAACGAAAACGCTTATTCCGAGCGCTTCTATGGCGGCTGCCTCTCCCACGTCCGAACGGTCGATTACGAGCATGTCCAGAAAATCGGCATAAAGCCTCGCCACCTGGGCTGAAGAAGCTTCCATCCCTAGCCCTTTCATGAGCTTGTCTGCGGGACCCTTAAGAGGTTTTCCGCGCATAAGGGGGCTTACGGCGACCTTGAGTCCGGGCGCGCCGACAAGTCTTTCCCTTACCCCGCTTATCTCCAATATGGGCCCGATGCTGATTATGGGATTGCTCGGGCATATGATCACAAGATCCGCGCCGTCTATCGAGTCAAGAACCGAAGGTGCCGCGGAGGCCTCGCTTGCGCCTTTTATTTTAACCCCGCGCACCCCGGGACGCATCGCGTGCTTTATGTAATATTCCTGAAAATGCATCTCGCCCTCATCCGTTTCTATCCATGTCTCGACCCTCTGGTCGCTCATGGGCAGTATGCGCATTTCCCCGAGGCCGAAGCGGTGCGCTATCTTGGTCGTGGATTCGCTCAGGGTCCCGCCCGCGTCGCTTATGGCTTTTCTGAACAGGTGAGTGGCGAGATCCCTGTCGCCGAGCCCGAACCATGTCGGAAAACCGAATCTCGCGGTGGCTCCCAGAAACTCGAACGTATCGCCGCGAAGCCCCCACCCTTTTTTTTCGTCGATGCTTCCCGAAAGCCTGTAGATTATGGTATCTATGTCAGGAGAGACTCTCATCCCGTAAAGATCCATGTCATCCGCCGTGTTCACTATTACGGTGAGTTCTGAGGGGGGAATTACCCCCATGAGTCCCTTAAGGAATTTTGCGGCTCCGCTCCCGCCGCCAAGTGCGGTTATCATCTGAGTTGCTTACGCCCCCCGGGCATTTCACCTGTAACCTATTTAAGCGCCTTATCCGTGTCAAGCCGAAGCGCCGCGCGTCACCCTCGGACGGCTTGAAAGTTGATACCGGCTCATATAGAGTTTAGTTCGTCTTTTCAAGGAAAAAAACCCGTTGCCGTTCGATATCATAAAAAACAAGCAGAACTTCCTTACCCGTGCGGTACTCCTGCTGCTCGCCCTTACCTTCGTTATCGGTTTTGGATACGTGGGAGGAATAAGTATCGGCGGGCGCGGCCCTAGCGGCGGAGTGGCGGTGGAGGTAAACGGGGACAAGGTTTCCCTCGCGCAGTTCTATAACTTGAGGGATTCGATGCTTGACCGCTTGCGCCGGAGCAATCAGGAAATTTCAGACGAGCTTTTGGAATACGTGAATTTTTCCGTGATAGATTCGCTGGTCAACAAAAAGCTGCTTGCCCAGAAGGCGGACGAACTTGGGATCAGGGTAAGCCAGCAGGAGCTTTCAGACGCCATAAGAAACGATCCTGGTTTTCAGGTGGACGGAGCCTTTGTGGGTTTTGAGCGCTACAGGGACTTTATTTCAAGGAGACTTAACCGCACCGTGAAGGATTTCGAGGATTCCTACGGGGAGGATATGCTGGTGGAGAAGCTCGTTTCGGTCATTGACAGTTCGGTGACGGCAAGCGACGAGGAGCTTCTAAGCATCTACAGGACGCGCGAGGAAAAAATCGATCTTTACTACGTCTCGTTTGCGGCCGAAGACTATCTTGAGGGTAACGAGGCAAGCGAAGAGGAAATCGCCCGGTATTACAGGGGGAACACCGATCTTTTCTGGGAGCCCGAGAAAAGAAAGGCACGCTACGTTAAGCTCGCTCCCGAGGATTTTGCCGCAGACGCCAAGGCCTCCGACGAAGAAATCGAGGCCTACTACAGGACTTATTCCGATGAATTTGCCTCCGGGAAGGGTACAAAGCCGCTTTCGGACGTAAAGGCGGAGATAAAAAAACAGCTCGTTGAAGGGAAGTCATCCCTTCTTTACGACCGGTTCCTTGAGGAATTTCTACGGGGGAACCGCTCCTTCTCGGACCTTCTTTCCGAAAAAAGCTCCCTTGAGGTGAAGGAAACCGCGGAGTTTACTCTTGGATATGGGGGTGGAGACATTCCCGGTGCTATAAGAAGAGAGGCTTTTTCGGTTAAGAAAAACAGGCTTTCAAACGTGGTTCTTCAGGATTTCACCTGGTTTTTCGAGGTAACCCACGTCAAGCCCTCGAAGCGCTCGGGGCTTGAGTCCGCGCGCGGGGAGATTCTTGAGGCTCTTAAAAAGGAAAAAGCTGTCGAGCGGGCAAGGGAGTCCGCCGGAAGCGATCTCGCAGAGATGCGGGCCTCGGGCAAGGATTTCGCCAAGGTCGCCAAGTCTCTTGACCTTGTGGTGGAGCAGACCGGGTTTTTCTCAAGGTCTGATAACCCTCTCGGGATTGAATCCGGGGATTTCGTATCCGATGTCTTCGGGCTCAGAAGCGACCGGCCGACGCCGGATCGCGTCTATAAGTCCGGGAAGACTTTCTACATAGTGTCGCTTGCGCAGATAAAGCCAGTTGACAGCGGGGCTTTCGGGCTTGAGAAGGATTATTCCAGGCAGCGGGAAGTCTCGGCGCGAAAGACGCTTGTGATCGAACGCCTGCTTGAGAGCCTGAGAGAAAGCTCCAAAATCTCCCACAACAAGAACCTCCTTCCCCAGAGAGGGTAATTTCCCTCGCGGGAAGTTGGAAATATCCCAGTATTTGTGGTATAATTGTTATTGACCGGAAGACCATGATTGACAAGGAATCTTTTTTTCACATACCGCCGAAGCCGTATCCCGGCGGCTTTCTTCAGGATTCTGGCCCCGTCAGGGCTTCTATAATAGACACGGGAGTTTGAATTCCCCGGTTACAGCAAGGGGTTTTGCGTAAAACCGGCTGCGGCGCGCGTGAACGTCACGATGCCAGGTCGCGGTTCTCCCATGAGAATTAAAGCGCTTGAAATAGCAGGTTTTAAATCTTTTTACCTGAGGACGAAGATAGACTTCTCCGAGGGCATAACCGCTATAGTCGGTCCCAACGGCTGCGGAAAATCCAACATTCTCGACGCCATCAGGTGGGTGGTCGGCGAACATAACCCAAGACAACTGCGCGCAGGGGGAATGGAAGACGTTATTTCCAACGGCAGCGCCGAGCTCAAGCCACTGGGTATGGCCGACGTTTCCATGGTTCTTGAAGGGGTTGAGGGCTTCGGTTTCGAGGAAGTCAGAATCCGAAGGAAACTTTACCGCTCGGGTGAAAGCGAATACAGCATAAACGGGGTTAAGTGCCGCCTAAAGGACATAACCGAGATGCTTCTTGACACCGGAATGGGCGCGAGGGCCTATTCGATCGTCGAGCAGGGGCAGATCGAGACCTTCATAATGTCAAAACCCGAAGAGAAAAGAAAATTCATAGAGGAAGTAGCGGGGATCGAGAAGTACAAGCTCAGAAGAAAAGAGACCCGAAGCAGAATAGAGTCAACCAGGGAGAACCTCTCCCGCGTTCTGGACATGAAACGGGAGGTATCAGACCGCATCAAGGCGGTAGCCCTGCAGGCAAAGCGCGCCAGACAGTACGGGGAGCTTACCGGGCAGGCCCGCTCGCTTGAATTCGATGTGCTCTCGGCCAAGCTCGAAAACTCGGAGAAGCGTAGAAAGACGCTTCTTGAAAAAAGACTCGGGGCAGAGGAACTTGTCCGCTCGGCCGACACCGGAAAAGAGGAAAAGCACGGGCTGCTTCAAAGCGCGAGAGAGAAAAACTCCGTTTCGGGCCAGCAACTGGGATCCCTTGAGAAGGAAATCTACGAGCTTCGGGCGCAGAAAAAGGAAAATGAATACCGCAGAGCCTCGATTGAACGGGAAATCACCGGGATTTCGGGCTACGTAAAGGACATCGAGGCCGAGATAGAGAGCCTATGGCACGAAATTTCGGACATGGAGGAGAAAAGCAGCCGCGCCGAGCGCCAGTCCGGAGAGCTTAAAACCGCCCGTCTTTCAGCTTCCGAAGAGATTTCTCGCGAGGAAGAGAATCTCGCGCTTCTCAAAAGCGAATGGGAGCGCAGCAAGAAGGAGCTTGATGAAACGGGAAGCCATCTCTCGGACGTAATGACCAGGAGAAGCTCGATTGGAAGTACAATAGGCGCTTTCTCGAAGGAACTTGAAGAGCTTGCGGAGAAAAAAGAGGTACTTGACGGGGAAGTTTCAGCTTTGGGACTTGAAAAACTCGACTGCGAGCACAGGCTTGCTTCCCTGCGCCGCCTTGAGGGGGAAATAAAGAGCGAGTTCACCTCTACTGCCAAGGAAAAAGAAGAGATCGATTCGCGCCTTTACGACCTTAGGGTTTCGCACGAGAGAAAACTCGGGGAACTGAGGGCCCTCGAGGGCAGAAAAAAAGACTGTGTTTCAAGGACAGAAGCCCTTAACAGAATACAGAGCAATTACGAGTGGCTTCCCGACGCCACGCGCAAGTTCGTGCTTGAGCGCAAGCAAATGGGCGTGCTCGGGGTCGTTTCCGATTTCGTTTCCGTTCCAAGAAACTACGAAAGAGCGGTTGAGGCGGCCTTCGGGGAGAAACTCAACTGGATAGTGGTTGAGGGAAGCACGGAGGCGGTAGCCGCCGTCGAGCTTCTAAGGGAGTTTGACGCGGGAAGGGGAACCTTCATACCGGCCACAGACCGGTTTGCCGTCCGAAACGGCGCAAGCAATGGCCACAGCAAGCCGGAGGCCACTTCGCTCAACAGCCTGCTTGACGTGAAAATAATAGAGAAGGCCTTTGTCGACTCTATGCTTCAGGAAGTCTACGTAACTTCCGACCTAAGGGAAGCTATCAGGCTTAAGAACCGGACGGGAAACGGCGCGTGCTTCGCCACGCTCGAAGGAGACTACGTCGATTCCCACGGGGCCATAACCGGCGGAAAATCCTTGGCGGGCGTGTTTGAGAGAAAAAGGGAAATCGAGGAGCTTGAGGAACAAACTCTGATCCTTTCGGCCCATGTCGAGAAATCGGAGGCGGCCTGCAAGGCGCTTCGCGAGGAGATGGATACGCTTGAGAGCCGCCGCACGCAGGTCGAGGAGCTTCTTCGGCGCTGCGAGATAAGCTCTGTTGAAAACGTAAAGGATCGCTCGAACGTGGAGACCAGAATAGAGGAGCTGGGAACGAGAATCGGGAACCTGAGCGCGCAGCGCGATGATCTCGAGCGCAAGCTCGGGAGCAAAAACCGCACCGTTGAGGAAATGGAATCGCTTATAGAGCAGCTTGACGGTGAAAGAAGTGCTCTTGAGTCAAAATACGAGGAAATCGAAGAACGGGCTCTCACGTTTGCAGATGAGGAAAACGCGCTTCAGGAGAACATCACGAGGCTCAGGATAGATAACGCCGGGGTTCTTGAGAGGGAAAAGGCCCTTGAGAACGAGAAATCGGAGGCCGAAAGAATAAAGGCGGTCATAAACGAGAAGCTTCTGCTTCGAAGAAAAGGCGTGGAGCTTAAAAAGGGCGAGGCAGAAGCTCTTGCTCTGTCAAGACGCGAGTCAGAAGAGGGGTTTGAGAAAATCTCCTGCGACCTCGGCTCAAGAGAGGAATCTTTCGGGGAACTCGAGAAAAAAGTGTCGCGCTACGCAGAGGAACTCAGAAGATGCGAAGAGGAATTTGAAGCCGCTTCCGGGGAACTTTCGTTGCGGAGGGAGCAGCTTGCCTCGACGCAGGCGCAGCTTGAGCGCGCGGAGGACGAGTCTAAATATCTTAACGAACAGTATAATGCTGTATTCGGTGACGATCTTCCCGACACCTTCCGAGAGCGGGATCTCTCCAGAGTTTCTATACCCGAGGGAGAGAGGGAGCTTAAGACGCTTCGCAGGCGCATAGAGAATTTCGGTCCAGTCAACCTGCTGGCGCCCGAGGAATACGAGCAGCTTGAGGAAAGAAACGGTTTTCTCCAGCGCCAGACCGACGACCTTGCCCGGGCGCTTGATTACCTCGAAAGCGCGATAAGGAAACTCGACAGGGAGTCGGTTTCGAGGTTCAGGGAGGCTTTTGAGACTGTGAACAGGAAATTCAGCGATACTTTCTGCAAGCTTTTCGAAAACGGAGAGGGGCGCCTCGAGCTTGTCGATCCCACAAACCTGCTTGAAACCGGAGTGGAGGTCATGATCAGGCCCGGAGGGAAGAGATTCCAACCCATAAACCTGCTCTCGGGAGGAGAAAAGGCGCTCTCGGCCATAGCGGTCATAATCTCCGCGTGCCTGGTAAAGCCGGTCCCCTTTGTCTTCCTAGATGAGATAGACGCCGCTCTTGATGAGGTGAACACCGCGAGGTTCAACAAGATCCTAAACGAGATCTCTGTCCACTCCCAGGTGGCCGTTATCACCCATAACAGAAGAACCATGCATGAAGCCGGCGCGCTTATAGGCATAACCACAGACGGCACCGCGGCATCGAGGGTGGTAAGCGTAAAGCTTGACGCCTGAAACCGCCCCGGGAGAATCCCCTTGTCTATTTCCAATGGATTATTACACTGTTTGGGGAGGGCTGTTCCCGGATGTTCCGGGGCCCGGTAGCAAAGGAGACCGCTTCGGCGCATGATTTCTTATCTGCTAAAAAAAATAGTCGGCTCGCAGAACGAGAGGGAAGTGAAAAAGCTCGGCACTCTGGCAGAGCGGATAAACGCCTTCGAAGAAACTCTGGTTAAAGTTCCTACCCTGGAGCTTCGCGCGAAAACCGCGCAGTTCCGGGAACTGATCCGCTCCCGCCTCGGTTCCAACGGAAATCTGGCCGACGAGAAATACTTCGCGGAGATGGAGCAGGTCTTCGAGGAGATACTGCCCGAAGCGTTTGCCGCCGTAAGGGAAGCGTCGAGAAGAACGATAGCCATGAGGCATTTCGACGTCCAGATGATAGGCGGGATGGTTCTTCACAGGGGTAGCATAGCAGAGATGAGAACCGGGGAAGGAAAGACCCTGGTTGCCGTCCTGCCCCTTTACCTAAACGCCCTCACGGGGCTCGGTTCCCACTTGATTACTGTAAACGATTATCTGGCCGCCAGGGACGCCACCTGGATGTCACCGGTTTTCATGGTCTTGGACATGAAAGTCGGGGTTATAAATCACGACACCTCCTACGTGCTTGCCTGGGAGGATCCTAAGCGGGCCGAAGAGTCCATAGAGAAAAACCTGACCGCGTGGCCGAACGAGTACATCGCAAGCGATATTCTTCCCGAAAAAAATCTCGAGATCATAAATTCCTTCAAGACATGCCTCGAGCCTTCCTCAAGGCAGGATTCCTACGGGGTGAATATTACCTACGGCACCAACAACGAGTTCGGTTTCGACTACCTGCGCGACAACATGAAATTTTCCCTTAAGGACTATGTTCAGCATGGCCACAATTTTGCCATAGTGGACGAGGTCGACAGCATCCTTATAGACGAGGCGAGAACCCCGCTTATAATTTCCGGGCCCTCGGAGGACTCAACCGATCTTTACTACGATGTGGACAGGGTGGTAAGGACACTCTCGAAGGAAAGCGATTTCACTGTGGATGAGAAATCAAGGCAGGTGG
Organism: Thermodesulfobacteriota bacterium; assembly: GCA_047518015.1. Classification (GTDB taxonomy): domain Bacteria; phylum Desulfobacterota_D; class UBA1144; order Nemesobacterales; family Nemesobacteraceae; genus Nemesobacter. Next base: position 18,640 of record JAKZRS010000046.1, read on the forward strand.
ACCTGAGCGAAGAGGGAGTTTCCAAGGTGGAGCGGGCCCTTGACGTCCCGAACCTCTACGACCCCGTTAACCTCAAGATTCTTCACCACGTGAACCAGTCCCTTAAGGCCAACACCCTTTTCAGCCGCGATGTCGACTACATGATGCAGGACGGGAAAGTGGTGATAGTCGACGAGTTTACTGGAAGACTTATGCCCGGGCGCAGGTGGAGCGACGGGCTTCATCAGGCGGTTGAGGCCAAGGAAGGGGTGGAAATCGAAAGCGAGAACCAGACGATGGCCACCATAACCATCCAGAACTATTTCAGGATGTACAGAAAACTTGCCGGGATGACCGGTACCGCCGACACAGAAGCGTTTGAGTTCAACCAGATATACAATCTTGACGTCACCGTGATACCGACCCACAAGCCGCTTATCAGAAAGGATTACAACGACGTTGTGTACAAAACCGAGCGCGAGAAATTCAACGCCGCGTGCGCCGAGATAAAGGAAATGAATTCCGCTGGCCGTCCGGTGCTTGTCGGCACCTCTTCAATCGAGCAGTCGGAAAAACTGAGCGACTACCTTGAGAAAATAGGTCTTAAGCACAACATTCTCAACGCCAAGCAACATGGAAAGGAGGCTGAGGTCATAGCCCAGGCGGGCAGGATTGAAGCTATAACCATAGCGACCAACATGGCGGGGCGGGGAACGGACATACTGCTCGGCGGAAATCCCGAGTTTCTTGCAAGGGATATTCTCAGGAAGAATTTCCGCATCCAGCCCGACGAAGCGGAACCGAAGCAGTACGAGGAAGCACTTTTCGAGGCGAAATCGATCTGCGATTCGGAAAAGGAAAAAGTGAAGGAGCACGGCGGTCTCCATATTCTCTCGGTCGAAAGACACGAGGCCAGAAGAATAGACAATCAGTTTCGGGGAAGAGCGGGAAGGCAGGGGGATGACGGGTCTTCAAGATTCTATGTTTCCCTTGAAGACGACCTGATGCGCATTTTCGCCTCGGAGAGGATAACGGGCGTTATGGACAAACTCGGCTGGGAAGAAGGGGAGCCGATCGAGCACTCTATGATAAGCAAGTCGATTGAAAACGCGCAGAAAAAGGTCGAGGGAAGGAATTTCGACATACGCAAGCATCTTCTAAAATACGACGACGTGCTCAACACCCAGAGAGATCTTGTCTACAAGCAGCGCCGCGAAATTCTGGAAGGCGGCGAGAGCCTGAGGGAAATGCTTTTTTCGTTTTCAGAAGATGTTGTGCGGGAAGTGGTGGGCAGTTACCTGGCGCAGCGGGACGACCGCTCGGAGTCCGATTTCTCCGAGCTCTCCGAAGTTCTCGGGAGAATTTTCGGAACGGAGATTGAGATTGCGGCTTCCGGCAAGGCGGACGGCGATGCAATAACGGATGAAGTCGTCGAGAAGCTGATCGCGGCATACCGGGAGAAGGAGGAGCGTATAGGTTCTGAGCACCTAACGCAGGTCGAGCGCTACGTCATGCTTCAGCACATCGACTATCTCTGGAAGGACCATCTTCTTAATATGGATCACCTCAGGGAAGGGGTGGGGCTCAGGGGGTACGCGCAGAAAGACCCCCTTCGGGAATACACCAAAGAGGGTTTTGACATGTTCATTCTGATGATGGATAAGTTCAAGATGGACGTCTCCTCTAATCTGTTCAGGATACAGCCTGCGAGCGAAGAGCAGATCGAGGAGCTTGAGCGCAAAAGGGAGCTTGAGGAAAAAAAGATGGTGCTCGGGCGGGGAGAAGGCTCGGAAGAAAAGGCCAAGACCCCGGTCAGGAGAACGCAGAAAAAAGTCGGTCGAAACGACCCGTGTCCCTGCGGCAGCGGCAAGAAGTACAAAAGATGCTGCGGTCGGTAATAATATTAGATAAGGTGTTTTAATGGCGGGAAAAATTTACATTCGCAAGGGTAGAGCCTCTCTTTTCTCTCTTCCCTTTATCGCGCTTTTCGTGGTTGTGGCCATCTGTCTTTTCGCGTTTTTCGGCGCTCTGGCCCTGATTGCGCTTGGCGTGCTCGGAGCGGGAGCTTCGGTTTTAAGGAAACTGTTTCCGGGAAAAGACAAAAAAGTCGATCCACGCGTGGGCGGACCCGAAGGGGACACTATTACCCTCGGGGAGGACGATTACGAAATAAGGGACATCGATTAGTACGCGCAACGGCGGACGGGAGCCGGTTTTAAAGCGCTCTCTCTATTTTCCCCGCTAAACTCAGGTCTTTTTCCGTGATTCCCCCCTCGCTGTGGGTTGAAAGCGTGATGGAAACCTTGTTCCACCGGATGAGGATGTCGGGGTGATGATCGGCCCTTTCGGAAAGAAGCGCGACTTTGTTTACAAACCCCATGGAGTCAACAAAATTTTTAAGAACGAAGATTTTTTCTATCTCTTCTCCCTTCCTCTGCCATCCGTCAAGGCCCTCAAGTGCGGAAGAAATTTCTTTTTCGGTTAAAAGTGCCATATATTTTCTCCTTAGCGAGATTATATATTAACCGGGGGTAGTATTCCATTGAATGAACCTGAAGCGTCGCCGAGTGCCGTTTTTATAGGTATCGGAGCTAATCTCGGTTCCGTGCGCGAGAATTTCGCCCGCGCCGTAAGGAGCATCGAAAAGTGCGCGCGCTTGGTGGCCGTATCCTCTCTTTACGAATCAGAACCCGTGGGGTTGGAGGACCAGCCGAAGTTCACAAACGCCGTTGTTAAGGTGGAAACGGAACTTTCCCCTTTTGAGCTTCTCGATTGTCTGAAGGCAATCGAGAAGGAGATCGGAAGAAAAAAAACGGTCAGGTGGGGGCCGAGGGTAATCGATCTCGACATCATCTTCTACGGAGACCTGGTAATAGCCACAGATTCTCTCGTCATCCCACACCCGAGAGCGCACGAAAGAAGGTTTGTCCTTGAACCTCTGCTCGAGATAGAGCCGACTGCACGGCATCCGGTGAAGAACATGGCGGTAAGAGATATCTGTTCTGAGCTTGCGGATTCGCAGGTGATTTTAAAAACAGAAGGTCCCGAGGCGTTTCGCTGATTCCCGGTTATGCCGGTGAGACTATTTGTTCTGCGCGAACGTCTCCGCCGCCTCAAGCGTGTTCCAAAGAAGCATGGTTATGGTCATCGGCCCTACTCCGCCCGGAACGGGGGTTATGTAGGAGGCTTTTTCCTTTACGTCTTCAAAATCCACGTCTCCGACGATTTTTCCGTCCTCATTCCTGTTTATCCCGACATCGATGACCACCGCCCCGTCCTTTATCATCTCTTTTTTTATGAACTGGGGGTCTCCTATCGCTATCACCAGAATGTCTGCTATCTTGGTTACAGACTCCAGGTCCTTCGATTCCAGATGCGCTATGGTGACGGTAGCGTCTCGGTTAAGCAGCACCGCCGCCGCGGGTTTTCCCACTATATTGCTTTTTCCGATGACTACTACGTGTTTGCCGACTATCTCTATGTTGTAATAATCAAGAAGTTTTTCTATTCCGTACGGGGTGCAGGAAATGAGGTTGGGTTCTCCCTGGAACAGCTTTCCCATGTTCTCCGGATGAAAACCGTCAACATCCTTGTCTGGAGACAGTTTCCTTATCACTTTTGTGGAATCTATATGGGGCGGCAGGGGAAGCTGTACAAGTATGCCGTGGATTTTTTTATCCAGATTCAGCTGTTCTATGAGTGAAAGAAGTTCATTTTCTGTGATTTCTTCTGGAAGATTGAATTCTTCTGAATGCATCCCGCATTTCCCGCACGCCCTTCTCTTGTTTCTAACGTATATTTCGGACGCAGGGTCGCTGCCGACCAGAACGGAGGCAAGACCGGGCACTACTCCCGTGCGGTCTTTAAGTTCCCTGGTCCTTCTGATGATTTCCTTTTTGGTCTCTTGAGAGACCTTTTTGCCGTCCATGATTTCAGACATGTTCCGGTTCCTTTCTTTGGAAGATGATTGGTTGGAAAAACGATAATATAATCGATTTCTGCAGGTTAATCCATATTGAACCGGATTTATCGGGGGGATTTTCCGGCTTTTTGAGTTTGACGCGACGGCCGAGGGAGATGGGGGATCGGTTGACAAAAACTTTCAACGGCTGTGGGAAATGGAGTCGTCCTGATTAATCTGAAATAAGGCAATCTGCCATACATGTCCTTTCGGCATTTATGTTTATACTGTAGTACTTGGTTTTATAATGAAGGGATCGGAAGAAGCGAAAGAACTTCCCGTGATATGAGAGTGCCTCACTTCAGAACTTGCGTTTTTGAGATTGATTGGTGCTAAAAGAGAAAAATGTTGAACAAAGAAAATATCCGCATTAACACTCCCCAGGAAAATGCCGAGAAATTCAAACAGGTTCTTTTGTATGTTCTTGCCAAAATAGGCGTCCGCCCGAATATAAGCTCGATGGTGCTCTACAAGATTCTCTATTTCATTGATTTTGATTATTATGAAAAATACGAGGAGCAGTTGGTTGGTGCGAAGTACATTAAAAGCGAGCGGGGACCTATCCCTGTCATGTTCGCGAAAATCATTGATGAACTTGAAAAACAAGATAGAATCAAAACACTCGAAAGCATGTTTTATGGTAACGATCAGGTGAAGTATCTGGTCAATCCATCAAAGAAACTGGATGTATCGGCTCTTTCGTCTCGGGAACTTGATCATGTCAACTGGGAAATAGACAGGTTGGGCAATATATCCGCCGTGCAGATCAGCGAATTGTCACTTATTGATACTCCCTGCGTTATGGCCGAGAACAGAGAACAGTTAGAGTACGAAGGCGTATTTTATCGACCACAGTTAACCTCGGTCAGGGAATATGAAAAACTTTAGATCACAGTGGAGGTTCATCAAGAGACTGAAACGGCGTGGCAGCCTTGACGATGATTTGGCAACACTCAAAAGAGTGCTTTTAAGTTGAATTCACATTTATTTCTTATTCCGGCAATGAATATTTAGTATTTTTTAGTTGATATACTAAATTTAGTTGATATACTAAATTTAGGTAATGCACTAAATTTAGCTATGCAACTAACAAGGTGTAAAAATGTCTGAACAATTTCAAAATCCATTCCGTCCTGGAGCGGGACATCCGCCTCCATATCTTGCTGGTCGTGAGGAGGAGAAGAAAAAATTTCTCAAGTTTCTTGAACAGGACGTGATTATGGAGAACATGATTTTGACTGGTCTTCGGGGTACAGGAAAGACTGTGCTTCTAGATTCCTTCAAGCCTCTTGCCATTGCCGACGGGTGGAAGTGGTCCGGAACAGATTTGTCTGAGTCAGCGAGCATTAGTGAGGACAACATAGTAAAGAGACTTCTTGCTGACTTATCCGTTGTAACATCCGGTATAACTGTGCGCGAGGAGGAATTCAGGCGTGCTGGCTTTGTAGATAATACTCAGTCCGTGGAACTCAAACTCAATTACGATACATTGCGGCAGGCCTATGAACAGACTCCCGGACTTGTGTCGGACAAGCTGAAATTCGTACTTGAATTAGCGTGGAACTTTCTTAAGCGATCAGATGCTAAGGGGATTGTATTTGCATATGACGAAGCCCAAAATCTCTCTGATCAGGCTCCCAAGGAGCAATTTCCCCTGTCCCTTCTTCTTGAAGTCTTTCAGTCACTTCAAAAGAAAAAGTGTCGGTTGCTTCTGGTTCTGACCGGTCTACCTACGCTTTTTCCGCAACTGGTCGAAGCTCGTACCTATTCGGAAAGAATGTTTCATGTTGTCGTATTAGGGCGACTTTCCGAGGAAGCCAGCAAAGACGCTATTCTCAAACCTATTGAAGACACAAACTGTCCTGTCAAATTAACTCCTGAAAGCGTAAAAATTATTGCCGACCTGTCTGGCAGATATCCTTATTTTATTCAGTTCATATGTAAGGAAGTTTACGACGCTTTTATACAGGGCAGTCATGCAGTCCCGACAAATGAAATTGTCAGCAAGCTTGATTCGGATTTTTTTGCCGCTAGATGGGCGAGAGCCACGGACAGGCAACGGGAATTGCTTACGCTGATAGCCTCGCTTGATAATTGCGATGAAGAATTTACCGTTCGGGATATCGTTGATTTGTCCAGCAGGGAATATCTCGGTGTAAAACCTTTTAGTTCCAGTCACATAAATCAGATGCTTGTGTCCTTAATGAAAATCGGTCTTGTATATAAGAATCGTTGGGGCAAGTATGTTTTGGCTGTGCCGCTTTTGGAACGATTTATACGTCGCGAAACTGGTATTAATTAATTCTAGGGTAGATTGTGCGGGAAAACCATAAATCCCGGAGTTTCATTCAGGGTTTCCCGAAGTGATTCAGGGGCCCGCTGCCCTTTCCTATTTCCAGAGAGTTTCTGATCGCCTCTGTGACAAAGGTTTTCGAATTTCTGACTGAAACCGAAAGAGACATTCCCTTTGCCAGAAAAGCGCATATGGCCGCCGAAAAAGTGCAGCCGGTCCCGTGGGTGTTTTTCGTTTCGATTCTCTCGCAAACAAGCTCTTCAAACTTCTCCCCGTCGAAGAAAACATCGGTTGCGGGATAGTCTTTGCCAAGATGCCCCCCTTTTATGAGAACCGTCTTTGCTCCGAGCGAGTGGATTTTCTCGGCGGCGGTTTTCATATCGCTTATGTTGCTTATACTCACAGAACTCAGTATTTCCGCCTCGGGTATATTGGGAGTCACTATAAGCGCCCTTGGGAGAATCTCTTCTCGTAGAAGTTCCGTGGAGTTTCTTAAAAGAGCGGTTCCGCCTTTTGAACGCATCACTGGATCGACAACGAGTTTCTTTATTCCGTACTCGTCTATTTTTTCCGCTACCGTCTCGACGATTTTTTCATTGGAAAGCATCCCGAGCTTAGCCGCGTCGCAGCCTATGTCGCTCATTACGGCGTCGAACTGGAGTCCCACGAACTTCTCCGGCAAGTCATACATGCCGCTTACTTCCACGGTGTTCTGGGCGGTAACGGAGGTGAGTACGGAAAGCCCGTACACCCCTAGGGTGGTGAAAGTTTTGAGGTCCGCCTGGATCCCTGCCCCTCCGCTTGAATCGGACCCGGCGACAGTGAGTGCTCTTGGGATTTTTTCCGGCACGTAAGGATTCTACAAATTCGGCCGTTTTTTTACAAACCCCGACGCTGGCTTCTGCGTTGCGGGGTTTGCGGGAATTGAAAACTGTTTTCAGTTGTATATAATTTCCCTTCACGCTAAACGATCGTTTAAGGAGAGAGTGTCATGAGCGAAGATATTTTCAGACAGGATTTGTTTACAACGGATGATGAGGGCAGAGTGAGGCTGATCGCGGGTTACTGCAAGGAATCCGACAACTGGACCTTTCCGAAGTACCTCGCAGACCCCGTAAGTTTTACAGACGACATAGAGGAGAAGTTTCTCAGTCCCACAGGCATTCTGCATTCCTATACGGTCGTGAGAAGAAGCATGCCGGAATTCAAGGTGCCCTACGTTCTCGCTCTTGTTGATTTTCCAGAAGGCGTAAGAGTCATGGCACAGGTTGAAACGGAGGATCCCAATTCTCTTGAGTTCGGCGAGGAGATGGCCGTTACGGTTGGGGTGATAAAGCAGGCACCGGACGGGTCGGATATCAGTTCCTACAAGTTTATTCCGGTAAAAGAGTGTTCCTGATCGGCAGAATTCCCTGATTTTCTTTTTCCGGTTCGGAAACCGGCGGAAGAGAATTCTAAGTCCCGCACAGTTGGCAGAACATAGAACTGTTCGTGAAGCCTAATAACGGTTAGCTCCAATAGCACTCTTTCTATTACCGACATCTCTTCACTTTTTGCAATACCTTGTTTTTTAATTTCAGTGGTACATACGCAGATTTCAGGGTCTTTTGAAGAATGGCGGGTCCTTAAAAATTTCTTGCGTAACGTACTGTTGTACCGTACACTAAATAAGAATGGTCATTCGTTCTGTCCGCCACAAAGGATTGCGTCGGTTGATCGAGGATGACAATCCCCAGTTCTTGGGGCATGACTTGGTGGACCGTATACGCAAGATCCTTACGGCACTTATTCTGGCCGAGCACATGGACAGCTTTATCTCCGATGCACCACCTAGGTGGTGTGTTCACCGGCTTTTGGGTGGTCGGCAAGGCGAATGGAGTATTGCGGTATCTGGCAATTGGCGGATCACGTTTGAAGAAGATGATGGTTATATTTACCGCTTGAACTTGGAGGATTATCACTAATGGCTGATAAAAGCATTAAAGTGAATATGACCCCTTCACATCCGGGCGATTTTATTCGCACGGAGATCGTTGGAGAGTTGGGTCTTACCGTAACTAAAGCGGCTGAGATTCTGGGGGTTCGCCGGGCAACACTTTCTGACCTGCTGAACGGCAAAACTGCACTGTCGCCGGAAATGGCCTTGCGCATTGAGAAGGCTTTTGGGGTGGGCATGGACATGTTGTTACGGATGCAGGCTTGGCACGATGCCACACAAATGCGAACCCGCGCAAGTGAAATTAGTGTCCAGCGCTACGAACCTGCCTGATCGAGAGCAACTGTTTTTGTGGGATCAAGCCGGTTTTTCAGCAAATCTCGCTGATTGTTTCTTTAAGTGTCCTTTCTACAGTTTCCCTTATTTCCGCAAGCCTTGATTCCGTCTGAGCTTCAAACCGAAGCACAAGGGCTGGCTGTGTGTTAGACGCCCGCAGAAGTCCCCAGCCGTCCGGGTACTCAACCCTGACCCCATCTATGTCAATTACCCTGTGGTGTTCCCCGAGCTTGTTCTTTACCGCTTCGGTCACCTGAAACTTGATTTCGTCAGGACAATCAATTCTTATCTCCGGAGTCGCAAAGGTATTCGGGAGCCCGACCAGCAGTTCCGAGGCCCTTTTCCCCGTTTTCGAGAGGATTTCGAGAAACCGAAGCCCCGCGTAAAGAGCGTCGTCGTATCCGAAAAACCTGTTTTTAAAGAATATGTGACCGCTCATCTCTCCCCCGAGTTCGGCGTTTTCCTTTTTCATCTTGTCCTTGATCACCGAATGACCCGTTTTCCACATGATAGGATTTCCACCGGCTTCCCGTATCTTGGCGAAAAGATTCCCCGAACATTTAACGTCCCCTATTATGGTCGCTCCCGGATTCGTTTCGAGAAGATCAAGCGAATAAACGAGAAGCAGCATGTCTCCGCTCATCAAGTTTCCCCGTTCATCAATAATTCCTATCCTGTCCGCGTCTCCGTCAAACGCCAAACCCACATCAAGGCCGGCTTCCACAACCTTTTTCTTTATGTCCGAGAGGTTTTCCTCGACCGTGGGGTCCGGATGGTGGTTCGGGAAATCCCCGTCGGGATCCATGTAAAGTTCATGGAGCTCGCAGCCGAATCTCCTGAGTATCTGCGGGCAGGTGACCCCGGCAGTTCCGTTGCCGCCGTCAGCGGCCACCCTTATCCCCGGTTTTATGTCAAGGTTCTGCTCGAAAAATTCGAGATACCGTTCAACTATATCTGTTTGCCTTTTTTTCCCCTTCCCCGTTTTGAATTTTCCCTTTTCGACCGATTTCCTTATTTTCTGTATCCCTTCGCCGAAAAGGGAGTCCTGGCCTACGCACATTTTAAGCCCGTTGTACTCTGAAGGATTGTGACTAGCGGTCACCATCACCCCGCCGTCAACGCCCGAGGTAAAGGTGGAAAAATAAACCATGGGAGTAGTTACCATTCCTATGTCGACTACGTCCACGCCGGTTGAGTTTATTCCTTCGCAAAGTGCGTCGCGAAATGCCGGTGAGGATTTCCTGCAGTCATATCCCACGGAAACCTCCACTCCGCCTGCCTCGGCTATCATGCTTCCATAGGCTTTTCCTATCCTCTCGACCACCTCTTCGGTGATGCTCTCCCCCGCTATGCCTCTTATGTCGTACTCTCTGAATATCGCTTTATCGGGAATCAATTTTAATGCGCTCCATTATTTTTAAGCCCTTAATTATAATATCCCCGGGGATTTATAAAAGGTGTCCTGCTTGACTTTAGTTTTGCGGGTCTTATCATTTCCTTTCATGATTTTTCCCTCCTACGAGCAGTTCCTGGAAAGCCTCAAACACGGGAATCTTGTGCCCGTGTGGGAAGAGGTTCTGGCCGATTACGACACCCCGGTTTCGGTTTTCAGGAAGATAGACTCGCCTGATTATTCTTTTCTTTTTGAAAGCGTTGAAGGCGGTGACAAGTGGGCGCGCTACAGCTTTATGGGCACGGAACCCTCGGTAGTGTTCTGCTCGAAGGGCCGAAACGTAGAGATAATGCGCTCGGGCGGGGAAACCGAGGTGTTCACGGGCGATCCGATTCTGGTGCTAAAGGACCTGCTTTCGTGCTACAGGCCGGTTTCCTGCGAGGAGCTTCCGAGATTTCACGGGGGAGCGGTCGGTTATTTCGGTTACGACATGGTCAGGTTTATCGAGGATATTCCCGACACTTCGCCTGATGAGCTCAAGCTCTGGGATTCCATTTACATGGTCATGGATACCGTTTTGGCGTTTGATAACGTCACGAACAAGATAAAAATCATTTCAAACGCCTATGTTCCCGACATAAACGATGCAAAAGAGCAGTACGAAAAATCCCTGGCGAAAATAGCCGAGCTAAAAGACAGGCTTAGAAATTCCGCTGTTGCGACGTTTTCGGACAATTTTTCTCTAGACGATACCGAGGAAGAATTCAAACTCGAGTCCAATTTCGAACCCGCCCAATTCAAAGAAGCGGTTCTGAGAACGAAAGAATATATAAAATCGGGAGACATAATACAGGCTGTCATATCACAGAGGTGGAAAACGGATCTCAGGGTAGACCCTTTTGATCTCTACAGGGCCCTTAGAGTACTCAATCCCTCCCCATACATGTTTTATCTCAGGATGGGCGATGAGATACTTACCGGATCCTCTCCCGAGGTCATGGTGAGGGTCGAGGGAAAAAGAATCACGAGCCGCCCGATAGCCGGCACCAGGCCCAGAGGGAAAACCGTTTCCGAGGATGACGGCTTGGCGGCTGAACTCATTGCGGATCCCAAGGAAAGAGCTGAACACATAATGCTGGTTGACCTCGCGAGAAACGATCTGGGAAGGGTGTCCGAGACGGGTTCGGTCAGGGTTGATGAGTTCATGATCGTGGAGAGATACTCCCACGTGATGCATATAGTTTCAAACGTGACGGCCCTGCTTGCCGACGGAGCAGACGCATTTGACGTCATAAAGGCGACTTTCCCCGCGGGCACACTCTCGGGGGCGCCCAAGGTAAGGGCAATGGAAATAATCGAGGAGACCGAGCCGGCGACTAGGGGAGCTTACGGGGGCTGCGTTTGCTACTTCAGTTTTTCTGGTAACATGGACAGTTGCATAACCATAAGAACGTTTGTGATAAAAGACGGTAAAATCTACATACAGGCAGGGGCCGGCATAGTGGCCGATTCAAACCCCGAAACCGAGTATCAGGAAACGGTTAACAAGGTAAAGGCCTTGGTGAAATCCGTTGAGCTTGCGGAGGACGGACTCTGATGACCGAAGGGAAAAAGAAGAAGATTTTGATGATCGATAATTACGATTCCTTTACCTATAACCTAGTTCATTACCTCGGGGAACTCGGCCAGCAGATTGAGGTGAGGAGAAACGACTGTCTTGATTTTGATTTTGTGGATGACCTTGACCCCGACATGATTGTAATCTCTCCAGGGCCTTGCACGCCCAAGGAGGCGGGGCTTTCGGTCGACATAATAAAAAGGTACGTCGGGGAAAAACCCATTCTCGGCGTCTGTCTGGGTCATCAGGCTATTGGCTATGCTTACGGGGCGAACATCGTCCGGGCAAAAAGGCTTTTACACGGAAAAACCTCCCCTATTATCCATGACGGAAAAACTATTTTTAAGGACCTTCCGAATCCTTTTGAAGCCACGAGATACCATTCGCTTCTCGTTGAAGAGGAATCTCTTCCGCCCGAGTTCGAGATTTCCGCCTGGACCGAAGAAGGTGAAATCATGGGGATAAGGCACAAGGAATTTTCCGTTGAAGGCGTGCAGTTCCACCCCGAGTCCATTCTTACCGAGTGCGGGAAAGACCTTCTCAGAAATTTTATTAATTACTATGTGTAAGTTCTCAAGCTCATAAACTGAGGAACATGGTTTTAACCCTTGCAATCACAGCAATAACTACAGCAAGACAACTTCAAAGGTATTCAACAGAGGGAATGATAGGCAGAACTACTTCAGCTTGCCTCTGCCAATTTTTTATTTTCTTATACCGAGGGCACGCAGCCAGATATCAACCAATGAGAAATTTTCACCGATTGTTGAAAAGGGCTGTGTACTGAAAAATTTAAGATCACCTCGTTGGACAGTATTTACAAAGACCATCGTTTAAATTTCATATTTGACCGGAAATTCTAGTTTTTTTAATTCAACTGTTCATGATTACTGGTGTCTTTTATACAATTTGAAAGTACTACTTTCAAATTGTACAGAATTGAGGCAAGGTTCTTTGGCGTCTGGTTAAGTTTTTCGGGCAATTTCTCTTGTCAATTGCTCCCTTTTTTAATGCCCAAGCGTGTAGATACTGGGCCCTGTTAAGTGCTTTTTTTCAGGTAAACTAGGACGATCAGAATGAACGACGGTTGAAAACTGTCAAAAGCGCCAACTTATGTTCTGAAACCAAAATACGCAAGAGGAAAAAATGAAACTGCCTTTGCGCCCGAGAGACGAAAAGTACATAGGACAGGGGACTCTCCCCAACGGCCCCCTAGACGACACCGACAAGTGGCTTCCCATAACTAGGTACCTTGAGGCGGGGGCGGAGTCCTATCCCGAAAAAACGATGTTCAGCCTCGGGGATTCAGACGGCAACGTGGCTGAAAGCTACAACTACGAGGAAACCAACGGCTGGGCGAACAGGGTGGCAAATGGTCTTGTCGGGGAGTTCGGCATAAAAAAAGGGGACAAAGTCGGCATGTACATGCTCAACTGTTCCGAATATGTCATATCGATCATAGCCGCACACAAAGCTGGCGCTGTCCAGGTCCCGATAAACAAGGATGAAAAAGGGGAAAGACTGGCTTACGTAATAAACTACTCCGAGATGCGAGTGCTTGTAGTTGACGAACAAAGCCTTCCTTATCTAAGCGAAATAGTGGACAAGCTTGAGAACCTTGAGGCGATTTTCCCTGTCTCAGGCGAAGTTCCAGCGGACATCGGAGGCATAAAGGCGCTTCCTTTTTCCGTTTTCGAGCAGTACTCATCCGAAAACCCCGGAATCGACGTGACGATCGCCGATAAGGAAAGATGCATGTTCACTTCCGGCACCACAGGGATGCCAAAGGGAGTTATCCGCGATCACGGAGGGGTAATAATGACGGTCCGCTCCTTCATACAGCAGCAGGGACTCAGAAGTGAGGACGTTTTGATGACAGTTCTTTCCCTAGGACACGCAAACGCCCAGGTGATGTGTCTTTTCGTCTCGATAGCGGTCGGCGGGTCCGCCGTTTTCTTCTCGAGGTTCTCCGCTTCTAATTTCTGGAAATGGGCAGCCGGCTGCGTTGCGACCGGGGCGAACATGCTGGGAGCGGTGCCCGAGTACATATGGGCTTCTCCTCTATCGGAATGGGATTCTAAGCACGGGATAAGGATGATGCTTTCAGGGCCCGCGCCGAAAAAGCTTCTCGAGTTCGAGGAAAGGTTTAACACCAAGATAGTGGAAGGCTACGGATCGACTGAGATGGGGATGCCGCTTTGGAAAGACCCCGAGGATGAAAAGCCGGGTTCCTGCGGATTTCCCGTTGAGGGGTACCACCTTGAAATAAGGGATCCCCAGAACACAGACGAAATCATAGAAAAGCTCTGGGACGTGGATAAAAACCCTGCTCCAGCCGAGGAGGAAAAAGGACTTCTTTTCATAAAGCCCCTGGTTCCGCATACGACCCTCGATGAATATTTCAAGGATGAAAAAAGGACGAAAAACGCTTTTGACGATCAGGGCTTTTTCAATTCAGATGATCTGTTCGCCGTGGGAACCGATGGCAGATACTACTTCATGGGCCGCTACAGCAGGATACGGGTTTCGGGAGAAAATGTGGATCCGGTAGCCGTGGCCGACGTCTCGGAGGAATACCCTTCCGTTCGAGAAGCTGTGGCCATGGGCCTGAGACTGCCCGACATATCGGATGACGAGATCAAGCTTAACTTGATACTTAATGAAGGAGCGGATTTTGACCCCATTGCATTCTGCGAATGGATGGCCGAGAAAGTGATGGTGGCTATGGTTCCCAGGTTCATTGAAGTCTATGAGGAGTTTCCGCTCACCTCGACGCAGAAAATAGCGGTTTCAGAACTTAAAAACATATCGGATTCCACCTGGGACAGGCACAAAAGCGGGCTCAAGCTCAGATCAAGAAAGTGAACCCGAGATAAAATACAGAAACGCTACGTAAACGATAACCAAAAGCGCTCCTTTCTTTTTTCCGATCCTGTTCCTGCTAATCCAGGTTTTTCCGATTAGTAATGCGAAAATAAGGGTAAGCAGAATAAGAAATGCGAATTCGGATGTGTTTCCGAACATATTCCGGTTTAC
>JAKZRS010000047.1:0-4950 GCA_047518015.1 Thermodesulfobacteriota bacterium
GGAGATTTCTTGAATGGTTAAAGGGTTCTTCGAAACGAAGATCAAGCATTCTATTATGTTTGCAAGAGAACTTCTATCGTCCATTTTTCTCCCTCAGGATTATCTTTATCGGTTCTTCGAAGGTCGGCTGAAAAACATCCAGAATGCAGTCTTTCAGCAACTCCAGTATGGAAAGAAAGGTTATCACGAGTTCCATGCGGTTTATATCCTCTCCGAAAAGGTCTTCGAAAAGAACCTCTTTTCTGCTTCTCATTATTTCTATCATCTGGCTTTTTCTTTCTTCAACTGTATAGGTCTGCGGGGTCAGGGATATTTCTTCCGTTTCCGATTTCTTTCTGTTCTCATATATATTTGAGAAGGCGTCTACCAGGGACCAGAGGTCAAATTTCACGAATTCCGTTTCTTCCGCCGGTTCCCCGAATAGCTCCTTGCGGTCATAACCCGCCAGGAAGACGTCTTTTCCGAGAATTTCCATCCCTCCAAGCTCCGCCGCCGCGTCTCTGTACCTCTCATACTCAAGCAGCTGCCTTACAAGTTCCTCCCTTGGGTCCTGCCCCCCATCTTCATCCTCATCCTTTATTCTGGGAAGAAGCATCCGCGATTTTATGTATCCAAGTTCGGCCGCCATGGACATGTAATCCCCGACGATCTCGAGGTTTACATCCTTCAGAAAGTCCAGATATTCAAGGTATTGCTTGATTATAAGCGCGATTGGTATGTCGTAGACGTCCACCTCGTTTCTTTTTATGAGGTGAAGCAGCAGGTCAAGGGGTCCGTTGAATATCTCAAGCTCTACGCTGTAGGCTGACTGCGGATCCTCCATTTCTCCGTTCCTCTCGGTAATCACGATGGATTCATTGCCCTTATGACGATCTCAAGTTCGCTGTAGTTAAAATTGCACAGCTTTATAAAGATAAACACCGGGACGCGTATGAAGTAACCCAGGAAACTCCCGCCGAAAATAAAGATGGCGAAAAGAATGAATATTCCGTAAGTTTCAAACTTGGCGTACCTAAAGGCGAGGCTGTCGGGCAGCAGTCCGTAAAGTACCCGTGAGCCGTCAAGCGGCGGAACCGGGATCATGTTGAAAACGGCAAGCACTATTCCTATGTATATGAACCATACGAGCATCCGCACGACCACGTCGACTCCGCTTCCCGGAGGTATGCCCGCGGAGGCGAAGTTCTCGAATACGGCCTTTAGAACCACGGCCGCCACAATCGCGGTCAGGATGTTGGATACCGGACCCGCCAGTGCGACCAGAAGCATGTCTTTTTTCGGGTTCTTGAAGTTTCTCGGGTCCACGGGAACCGGTTTTGCCCATCCGAAATGCACGATAAAAAGCAACAGGGTTCCCAGGAGGTCGAGATGTACAAGCGGGTTAAGGGAGAGTCGTCCCTGATTTTTCGCGGTGTCGTCCCCGAGCCTGTAGGCCACAAGCGCGTGTGCGTACTCGTGTATGGTAAGAGAAAAAAGGATTACAGGAGCCAGTATTATGAGAAATCCGTAGTTCATATCTATCAGTTTACGCTCTTGGGTGAGCTTTTTTGTGTATGCGTTTCAGTCTTTCCTTTTCAACGTAAGTATATATCTGGGTCGTGGATATGTCAGAGTGGCCGAGCATTGCCTGTATAGACCGAAGGTCGGCTCCCCGCTCAAGCAGATGCGTGGCGAAAGAGTGGCGAAGCACGTGAGGGGTTATATGGGAGTGGATGCCGGCTTCAAGCGCGTAGTCCTTTATGATGCGCCAAAAGCGCTGACGGCTCATCTTGGAGGCGGTTCTCGAGGTTACGAAGAGGTACTCCGAGTTCCTGCCGCGAAGAAGTCTCGGTCTTGCGTCTGAGAGATAGTCCCTTGTTTTCCTGATCGCGGCGTCTCCTATGGGAACTATTCTTTCCTTGCTTCCCTTCCCAAGGGTGATAACGTAGCCGTGGTCAAGATTGACGCGGTTTAACTCAAGGGCGACCAGTTCGGATACCCTGACCCCCGTGGCGTAAAGAACCTCAAGCATCGCGCGGTCCCTGAGCGCTTTTTCGGATTTGCCTTTCTCAGGTTCCCGAAGAAGCGTTTCGACCTCCGAGAGGGAAAGAGTGTGGGGCAGGGTCTTGGGGGGCTTGGGAGAGACCGTGTTTCTCAAGGGATCCTCGGTTATCACGTTTTCTATAAGGAGGAACCTGAAGAACTGCTTTAAGGAAACTATGTTTCTTGCCACGCTTCTCGGAGAGAGCTTTTTTTTCCTTAGGTGTTCAAAAAAGGCGGCGATTTCACGTTCGCTTACCGCGACGGGGTCCGATATCCCCTCTTTGTCCAGAAAAGCCGTGAGGGAGGATATGTCCCTTGAGTAGGATTCAATGGTGTTTTTCGAAAGGCCCCTGTTCATAGTGAGGTATACAAGGAACGAATCGAGATATTCATCCATTTAATCTTATGTTCCAACCTGCCAGGAGCTGAGGTACTTTTTCTGCTCCGCCGTCAGGGTGTCTATGGTGACTCCCAGAGTTTTCAGTTTTATCCGGGATATCATGCGGTCTATGTCTTCGGGGACGTCGTGAACGTCGTTCCCAAGAGCCTGCCCGTTTTTTACTATGTGCTCGCAGCAAAGCGCCTGGTTAGCAAAACTCATGTCCATTACGCTTGAAGGATGCCCCTCGGCCGCGGTGAGATTTATAAGTCTTCCTCCGCCGAGGACGTTGATTCTCCTTCCGTTTTCAAGCGTGTGTTCTTCAACGTACTCCCTTATGGCTCTTTTTGATGTTGTTATTTCTCCGAGCGCGTCCAGGTCAAGCTCCACGTTGAAATGTCCGGAATTGGCCACAATCGCCCCGTCTTTCATTTTCTCGAAGTGTTTTTTTCTTATGACGTGTATGTTGCCCGTAACTGTGCAGAAGAAATCTCCAAGCGGTGCCGCTTTGTCCATGGTCATTACCCTGAATCCGTCCATCGTGGCTTCAAGCCCCGCAAGCGGCTCAACCTCGGTCACGATCACGCTGGCTCCCAGTCCCCTGGCTCTCATGGCAAGCCCTTTTCCGCACCATCCGTATCCTGCGACTACGAAGGTTGTACCGGAAATAAGCCTGTTTGTGGCCCGTATGATTCCGTCAAGGGTGCTTTGTCCCGTACCGTAGCGGTTATCGAAAAGGTGCTTGGTATCCGCGTTGTTAACGGCGATTATGGGATACTTCAAAACCCCGTCATCCGCCATGCTTTTGAGCCTTATTACTCCCGTTGTCGTTTCTTCAGTTCCTCCGACCAGGCTGTCCATCAGATGTTGGCTGTCTTTATGCAGTGTCGATACCAGATCCGCTCCGTCATCCATGGTTACGTGAGGGCGGACGGCGAGCACGGCGTTTATATGGTCGTAATAGGTTTTAGTGTTTTCTCCCTTTATCGCGAAAACGGAAATTTTATGGTTCTTTACGAGATGGGCGGCGACGTCATCCTGGGTGCTGAGCGGGTTTGACGCGCAGAGGTAAGGCTCGGCCCCTCCGGCCTTAAGCGTGGTCATCAAGTTTCCCGTTTCCGTGGTAACGTGAAGACAAGCGGCGACCCTTACTCCCTTAAGCGGCTTTTCCTTTTTGAATCTTTCTTCTATCTGCTTTAAAACGGGCATTTCCTGAGCGGCCCATTCGCTTCTTAATTGCCCCTGTTTGGAAAGCTTCAGGTCTTTTACGTCGTAATCCATTTCTTCCTCCGTCGTTCTCTTGCGGTCTTAAGCTCCCGGCCCGTTTCGGCTCAGGTGTTCTCTACAGCTTTTTTAAGTTCCGCGATTCTGTCTGTTCTCTCCCAGGAGAACGTTTCTTCGTTTCTACCGAAATGCCCGTAAGAAGCGGTTTTTCTGTAAATGGGTCTTAGGAGCTTGAGGTGCGAAATTATTCCCTCGGGAGTAAGATTGAAGACTTCCCTCACGGCTTCTGAGATTTTTTCTTCCGGCAAAATGGCCGTGCCGAAGGTCTCGACCATTACGGAAACCGGTTCCGCGACTCCGATAGCGTAGGCAATCTGCACTTCGCAGCGCGAGGCCAGAGAGGCCGCGACTATGTTTTTCGCTACGTACCTTGCCATATAGGCCGCGCTCCTGTCGACCTTGGAGGGATCCTTCCCCGAAAACGCCCCGCCGCCGTGCCTTGACCATCCGCCGTAGGTGTCGACGATAATTTTTCTTCCGGTAAGGCCGGTGTCTCCCATCGGACCCCCGATTACGAATTTCCCCGTGGGATTTATATGAATTTTCGTGTTCTTCGAGATAAGTGTTCCCATGCAGTGGTCTATTACGTTTTGCCTGATTCCCTCAACAAGGTCCTCGCGCGAGACATCCTCTGAGTGCTGGGATGATACCACCACCGCGTCTACTCCGACCGGTACTCCGTCCTCGTACCTGAATGTGACCTGGCTTTTTCCGTCAGGCCTTAAAAAGGGCAGGGTGCCGTCTTTTCTTACCTCGGAAAGACGCCTGGCCAGCTTGTGGGCGTAGAGTATGGGGGAGGGCATGAACTCTTCAGTCTCATCGCATGCGTAACCGAACATTAATCCCTGGTCTCCGGCTCCTTTCCTGTCAACTCCAAGCGCTATATCCGGGGACTGCCTGTCAATCGTCAGGAGAACCGAGCAGGTATTCGCGTCAAATCCCATGGCGCTGTCGGTATAGCCGATCTCTCTTATCGTGTTTCTTGCCACCTGCTGTATGTCGACTTGGCTTTTAGTCGTTATCTCTGCGGAGATTACCACAAGACCGGTTGTGATCAGTGTTTCGCACGCGACCCTGCTATCGGGATCCTGCTCGATCATAGCATCGAGGATGGCGTCTGATATCTGATCCGCAATCTTGTCTGGATGGCCTTCCGTTACGGATTCTGAGGTGAATATGAAGTTTTTCGGGGGCATTAAGCGGACCTCAAAAGTCCAAGTAATATAATTATTCTGGTCTTTCTGTCAACAATCCGTTGTTTCGTG
>JAKZRS010000048.1:0-59670 GCA_047518015.1 Thermodesulfobacteriota bacterium
TAATGCCGGGGGACAACGTAAGCATGGATGTGGAGTTAATAGCGCCTGTGGCGATGGAGGAGCAGCTTCGTTTTGCGATAAGAGAGGGTGGAAGAACCGTAGGGGCGGGTGTAGTAACGGAAATCATTGAATAATGGGTAACAGAGAACTCTACAGGGCAGTAGCTCAATTGGTAGAGCAGCGGTCTCCAAAACCGCAGGTTGGGGGTTCGAGACCCTCCTGCCCTGCAGAAAAATTAGGTCATGGAAAAATTCGACAGAATCAGAGTTGATACGACCAGGTATCTCAGCGGTGTTGCTGCAGAACTGAAAAGAATAACCTGGCCCGAGCGTAAAGATACGGTTAAATCAACCTTCGTGGTTATTATTATTACCGCGTTTTTTGCACTCTTTTTTATGCTGGCCGATTACGTGTTCTCTTTTCTGTTTGGTCTTATACTGAGTTGAAGAGCGAATCAGGGAGCAGTCTTCGGATGTCAAGCAAGTGGTATATAGTACACGTCAATACTGGTTTTGAAGAAAGGGTTAAGATCCAGATAGAAAACGGGATAGAGAGTATGAACAATCAGAACCTCGTTATTGACGAGATTTTTATTCCTACTGAGACCGTAGTTGAAACGCAGAAAGGCGGAAAAAGAAAAACTTCTGTCAGGAAATTCTTTCCCGGCTATGTAATGATTAAAATGGAACTTAACAAAGTAACTCTGGATTTTGTAAGGGAAATACCGAAAGTCATAAGTTTCGTTGGGGGTCGTCCGGTTGATGGAAAGATAGAAATCGGTTCCATTCCCGAAGTTGACGAAGAAAAAGTTAATGAAATAAAGACAAGGGCGAAAGAGGGCACACTTAAGCCCAAACCCAGTGTAGCTTTTGAGAAAGGAGAAGCTGTAAGGGTTGTAGAAGGGCCTTTTGCCAATTTTTCCGGAAATATAGAAGACGTAAAACCCGAAAAAGCCAGGGTGCAGGTACTGATCAGTATTTTTGGCAGAACCACACCTATAGAGCTTGATTTCAATCAGGTGGAGAAAATCTAGATGAAGGAAATAAGCGGTTACATAAAGTTGCTGATTGAGGCGGGAAAGGCATCCCCTTCACCCCCTGTAGGTCCCGCGCTCGGACAAAGAGGCGTGAACATAATGGAATTCTGCAAGGCTTTTAACGCCCAGACATCTTCTACTGAAGGACTTCTTCCGGTTACGGTAACCGTTTATGCGGACAGATCTTTTGATCTTCAAATAAAAACTCCCCCTACTTCTTACCTGCTGAAGAAAGCTGCGGGT
Source organism: Thermodesulfobacteriota bacterium (assembly GCA_047518015.1). Classification (GTDB taxonomy): domain Bacteria; phylum Desulfobacterota_D; class UBA1144; order Nemesobacterales; family Nemesobacteraceae; genus Nemesobacter. The sequence goes on from JAKZRS010000048.1 coordinate 1,280, forward strand.
ATAGAGAAAGGTTCAGGAACCACTCCGAGAACCAAAGCTGGTAAGATCACCGAAGAACAGGCGAGGGAAATAGCGCAAAGAAAGCTTGAAGATCTCAATACCGATGAAATCGATACGGCCTTGATGGTTGTGCGCGGTACTGCGAGAAGCATGGGAATTGATATAGAAGGATAAAGTTTGGAGAGAAACTTCATGACCACCAGAGGAAAGAAATATATTGACATAAGCGCCAAGGTAAATGCCCAGAAAGAGTATACGGTTGATGAAGCCATGGAGCTTGTGGCGCAGGCTCACTACGCGAAATTTGACGAAATGGTGGATGTAGCAGTAAATCTCGGCATAGACCCTAGACACGCGAACCAGCAGATCCGCTCAGCTCTTGTACTGCCTCACGGTCTCGGAAAAAAAGTAACGGTTCTTGTGTTCGCGGTAGATGACAAAGCGGTTGAGGCAAAAGATGCTGGAGCTGATTACGTGGGTCTTGATGATGTAGTGGAGAAGATTTCAAAGGAGAACTGGCTTGGTTTTGACGTGGCCATAGCCACTCCTGACGTTATGGCGAAAGTTGGTAGACTGGGGAAAGTTCTAGGACCCAGAGGATTGATGCCGAGCCCCAAAGTGGGTACGGTGACGTCGGACGTTGGTAACATGGTTAGGGAGGCAAAGGCCGGTCGTGTTGAAATCAGGAATGACAAAAATGGAGTTATACACGCTCCTCTTGGAAAAGTTTCTTTCGGAAAACAGAACCTGAAAGAAAACTTCCTCGCTTTTATGGGTTTTCTGATCAAAGAGAAGCCTACAGCTTCCAAAGGGGTTTTTCTGAGGAATATTTCGGTGTCGGCGACCATGGGTCCCGGTATCGGCGTGAGCATACCGGATCTTAGAAACGAGCTTAAAAGCAGGGGAATCGCAGCGTGAACCTAACGCGAAACTAAATACGAAAAGAGAGAAACTATGCTCAGTAAAGCCGCAAAGCAGAAAATAATTGACGACTTGGCATCCAGATTTCATTCCGTGCCCTCGGTGTTTGTTATCGAATACCAAGGGCTTAAGGTAAATGAGATGGATGTCCTAAGAAGAAAGCTCAAGCAGACCAATACGGAACTCAGAGTGGTAAAGAACACCCTGTTGGAAAAAGCTTCACTCGGAACGGACGTGGAAAGAATGAAGGATCTTTTTTCGGGTCCCACCGCGGTTGCTATTTGTGATGGGGAATCTTCTGCGGCAGCGAAGGTTTTTGTTGATTACGGCAAAGATTTTCCGGAAATCAAGTTAAAGGGCGGGATATTCGAAGGAGAAGTGGTTGACGTATCCAGAATAGAGCGGATAGCGAAGCTTCCGTCAAGACAGGAACTTCTCTCTGAGTTTATAGGATTGCTTAGTGCTCCGATGGGGAACCTCGTGGGAGTGCTTGAGCAGACGCGCTCAAATATTGTCGGTGTGCTTGAAGCGCTAAAAGAAAAAAAAGATTAACTAATAAAATTGTAGAATTGTTTATCAAGGAGGAATAAAACAGATGCCCGATATTAGCAGAACAGACGTTGTCACCTATCTTGAACAAGCCAATATGCTTGAGATATCCGAACTTATAGAAGAGATAAAGGACAAGTTCGGTGTCGAAGCTGCCGTTCCGCAAGTTGCCGTTGCCGCTGCTGGCGGTGCCGAAGCTGCTCCTGTGGCCGAAGAAAAAAATGAGTTTGATGTGATTCTCAAGTCCTTCGGAGAAAAGAAAATACAGGTTATAAAGGCAGTAAGGGAGATTGTGGGTCTTGGTCTCAAGGAATCCAAGGAACTTGTTGAGGGAGCTCCTAAGCCCGTAAAAGAAGGAGTGAGCAAAGATGAGGCCGAAGAGGTTAAGAAAAAGCTTGAAGACGCCGGGGCGACCGTTGAAGTTAACTGACTGATAATTTTTTCCGGTTATTTTCACTTAAATTAAGAAACGATGGGGTGCGCGTTGAGCATAGAAAATATAGAGTCTCAAGAGTTAAGGAAAGATTTTTCGAAGATTCCCCAGGTTCTGGATATCCCCCACCTGCTTGATGTACAGATAAAATCGTACGCAGATTTCTTACAGGCCGATATTCCTCCGGATAAGCGTTCGGACACTGGTCTTCACGGAGCCTTCAAGGCTGTTTTTCCCCTTGAGGATTACAATGGCAAGGCTTCTTTAGAGTATCTCCAATACAGGCTGGACGAACCCAAATATGATTTCGCTGAATGCAGGCTTAAAGGCTATACCTACACTACTCCTCTATACGTAACCTTTCGTCTCATAATATGGGACATCCCTGAGGGTGAAAAGGGACAGAAGGATACCGAAAGACAGTTCCGCGACATCAAAGAGCAAGAGATATATTTCGGGGAAGTACAGCTTATGACCCCTAGCGGTTCTTTCATAGTAAACGGAACCGAAAGAGTCATAGTGAATCAGCTTCACAGATCTCCAGGGGTGTTCTTCGATCGAGACAAAAGCAAGAGCCAGTTGTCTGGGAGGGAAGGAGCATTCATAGCGAGAATCGTTCCTCAAAACGGTCGCTGGCTTGATTTTGAATATGATATGAAGGATATGCTCCATGTGCGCATAGACAGAAAGAAAAAATTCCATGTCACCGTTCTTCTCAAGGCAATGGGGTACGATGACCAGCAGATAATGGACTTTTTCTATCCCGTGGAGACTTTCCACATAGAACGGGAAGAACTTCTAAAGGAGATAAATGCGGAGATTTTTGACTCGGGGCCAGATGGTTTTAAAAAGGAAATAACCACCGAGATAATTTCATACCAGAAGGCGACTAAGGACATAGACCACCCGAAGACGGGGGAACTTATAGGCAGAAAGGGAAGAAGGCTTAAGAATCTTCTTCCTAGGTTCGAAGAAGTCGGCATGACTTCCATCCCCGTTTCAGACGAAGAGATAATTGAAAAACCCTCGGCTGAGACGGTTTCCGATCCTGAAACAGGAGAAGTAATACTCGGTTTCAATGAGGAAATAACAGAAGAAAAACTTAAGGAATTACGCAGAATCGGCAGAAAAACCCTTAGGGTTTACTATATGGACAAAACTCTGTTCGTAAGTTCCCTAAGGACTACTCTTCTCTCCGACAAGATGGATTCATGTGAGGAAGCCGTAACAGAGATATACAAGAAATTCAGACCGACGGATCCTCCCTCGGATGCAGTCGCACGGACTTTCTTTGAAAACATGTTTTTTACCCCCGATGCCTACAGGCTCTCAAAAGTAGGTCGAAGTAAGATCAACTACAAGCTGAAAAGGAAAGGGGTAAGCGAAGATCACCTCACTTTGGACAGAGAAGATATTCTGCTGACCGTGAAATACTTGCTTGATTTAAAAGGCGGCAGAGGGTCCACCGACGACATAGATCACCTCGGGAACCGAAGGGTCAGAACTGTTGGTGAACTCATAGAGGACCGCTTTTATCATGGCCTCGAAAGGCTTGCCCGGTTTGTCAAGGAGAAAATGGGATACCAGACCATAGAGAACCTTATGCCTAACGAGGTTCTCGTTCCGAAAACCGTGACATCTGTTCTAAAGGAGTTTTTCACCACAGGCCAGCTCTCCCAGTTTATGGATCAGACCAATCCGCTCTCGGAGATAACCCATAAAAGAAGGCTGAGTGCTCTGGGTCCAGGGGGTCTTACCAGAGAGAGGGCAGGATTTGAAGTTAGGGACGTTCACTCTTCCCACTATGGGAGAATATGTCCCGTAGAAACCCCAGAGGGTCCCAACATTGGACTGATATCCAGCCTGAGCACTTACGCGAGGGTAGACGGATCCGGATTTATCCGGACGCCGTACAGGAAAGTGAAGGACGGGCGCGTTTCGGAAGAGATAGTATATATGAACGCGCTTATGGAAGAGGATTACGTTATAGCTCAGGCAAACGCTCCTCTTGAAGAAGACGGATCTTTCAGAATGCCTTTTGTCTCCGCTAGGGGGAATGGCGAATTTATGATGGTTGAGAGGGAGAAGGTTGAGTTTATGGACGTATCTCCTTCGCAGCTTGTATCGGTTTCGGCTTCTCTTATTCCCTTCCTTGAGCATGATGATGCGAACAGGGCCCTTATGGGTTCCAACATGCAGCGCCAAGCCGTGCCGTTGATAAAAAGCGTTTCGCCGCTTGTGGGGACAGGTTTTGAGAGCAAGGTGGCCAAGGACTCCGGGGTTACAATTATTGCCCGCAGGGATGGCGTGGTGGAGTCCGTAGACGCGGTCAGGATTGTAGTCAAGTCTATGGAGAGAAGTCGCGAAGGCGGAGTCGATATCTACAATCTGATGAAATTCCACCGATCAAACCAGAGTTCATGCTGGAATCAAACCCCCATAGTTCGCCAGGGACAGCGGGTTAAAAAAGGGCAGGTAATAGCCGACGGATGTTCAACGGACCGTGGTGAACTTGCGCTCGGGCAGAACATGGTTGTCGCTTTTATGCCATGGGGCGGATACAACTTTGAAGATGCGATTTTGATATCTGAGAGGGTTGTGAAGGATGATGCGTTCACTTCAATCCATGTTGAGGAGTTTGAGTGTACGGCGAGGGAGACCAAGCTTGGAAGAGAAGAAATAACCAGAGATATACCGAACGTGTCCGAAGAGTCACTTGGGAATCTGGACGAGAGCGGAATAATAATGATCGGTGCCGAAGTTGGACCTGGGGATATATTGGTCGGAAAAATCTCTCCGAAAGCCGAAACCCAACTTTCTCCGGAAGAGAGACTTTTAAGGGCGATCTTCGGAGATAAGGCGGGGGACGTAAAAGATTCTTCTCTCAGGGTGACTTCCGGGTTATATGGTACCGTGATAGATGTTGAAACTCTCGTGTCCCGCTCGGTGGACAAGGATGACAGGAGCAAGTTTATCGAGAACTATGAAATCTCGAAATTAAAACTGGATAAGGAAAACGAGAGAATCATTCTAAGAAAGGATGCGGTTGACAGGGTAAAACATATTGTTCTTGGTAAGACCTCGCTTTCTAAGATAACGGTCAACAGAAAGACGGTTCTTAAAAGCGGGCAGGAAATTGCCGAGGAGATTCTCGACGCTATCCCCTTGGAAAAGCTTGTCGATATCAGAATTAAGGGCCTTCCCGCAGCGCGCGAGGAACTGGTCGGAATAGTCGAGAAGGTTCTCAAGCGCGTTGAGTACATAGCCACTGCGTATGAACAGCGGATGGAGAAGCTTAAAAAGCCAGATGAGTTGCCCCCGGGGGTCCTGAGGGTGGTTAAGGTCCGCATCGCCGTCAAAAGAAAGCTTCAGGTTGGCGACAAAATGGCGGGACGGCACGGCAACAAAGGAGTTGTTTCGAAAATACTTCCGCAGGAAGATATGCCTTATCTTTCTGATGGAAGGCCGGTTGATATGGTACTTAACCCCCTTGGTGTGCCTTCAAGGATGAATGTCGGGCAGATACTGGAGACTCACTTGGGATGGGGTGGTAGAGAGCTTGGAAGACAGCTTAACGAGTATGTCGAAGCGGAATTCAGCACCGAAGCCCTGAAAGAGAAGCTTCTGGAAATATACTTGGATTCTTCGGATATGGGCAAGCTTATTCAGTCGCTCGACAGAGACGGTACCGTTAAGTTAGTAAAAGAGCTTAAAGAAGGAGTTCCGGTTAAATCTCCGGTCTTCGATGGCGCCCACGAGTCTGAAATCGCACGGATACAGAAGCTTGCCGGCATACACGAAGACGGGAAAACAATTCTTTTTGACGGTCAGACCGGCGAACCTTTCGATCAGAAAGTGTGCGTCGGAATAATGTATATGTTAAAGCTCCATCATCTAGTGGAAGAAAAAATTCATGCGAGGGCAATAGGGCCTTATTCCCTTGTAACTCAGCAACCTCTTGGAGGCAAGGCCCACTTTGGCGGACAGAGACTCGGAGAAATGGAAGTTTGGGCGCTTGAAGCCTACGGAGCCGCTTATACGCTTCAGGAATTCGTTACCATAAAGTCGGATGATGTAGCGGGCCGAACCAGAATTTTTGACGCGATTGTAAGAGGAGATATGAACTTTGAGCCAGGTCTTCCTGAATCTTTCAAAGTGTTGCGTAAGGAACTGCAAGCGCTAGGGCTCGATGTCGATCTCATTGAAAAAGAAGCGGAAATCGAATCGCTTCCTAAATATTGATTTGGAGGGAACCATCCCATGGATATAGACACGCTTTTTGAAAAGCCGAAAAACCCTTCTGATTATTCGGCCATAAAAATTTCCCTAGCATCTCCGGAAAAAATCAGGTCATGGTCAAGCGGCGAGATAAAGAAACCGGAGACTATAAACTACAGAACGTTCAAACCGGAGAGAAACGGTCTTTTCTGCGCCAAGATATTTGGCCCCGTAAAGGATTACGAATGCACCTGTGGAAAGTACAAGAGACTTAAGCACAGAGGGGTAACGTGCGAAAAATGCGGCGTTGAGGTAATTTCCTCCAAGGTGAGAAGGGAGAGGATGGGTCATATTGAACTGGCTTCTCCGGTCGCTCACATATGGTTTCTCCGCAGTATTCCCAGCAGAATAGGAATGCTCCTCGACATGACTCTAAAAGACTTGGAGAGAGTACTCTACTTCGAGGCTTACATAGTCAAGGATCCGGGAGTTTCCGATCTCAAGTTCGCCCAGGTAATAACCGAGGACGAGTACAGGGCCGAGCGGGAGCAGTTCGGTTCCGAATTTGTCGTTGGCATGGGAGCCGAGTCGGTGCGGGAAATGCTGAAAACAATAGACCTAAGCGAGCTTTCCCAAGAACTCAGGATCAGTATGAAAGAGACCAAGTCTCCGATCAAAAAAGCCCGTATTGCAAAAAGACTGAGAATATGCGAGGCGTTTCGCAAGTCCAAAAACCGTCCCGAATGGATGATTCTGACTACCATTCCTGTCCTGCCACCTGATCTCAGACCTCTTGTTCCTCTTGATGGAGGACGATTTGCTGCCTCGGACCTCAACGATCTTTACAGGAGGGTGATTAACAGAAATAACAGGCTGAAAAAACTCCTTGAGCTCGGCGCTCCCGACATAATAGTCAGAAATGAAAAGAGAATGCTGCAGGAGTCCGTTGATGCGCTTTTGGAAAACGGAAGAAGGGGAAGACCTGTTCTGGGTCACAACCACAGGCCACTTAAGAGTCTGAGTGACATAATTAAAGGTAAACAAGGTAGATTCAGACAGAATCTTCTTGGAAAAAGAGTCGATTACTCAGGTCGATCAGTTATTACCGTGGGTCCTGATCTGCGTCTTCACCAGTGTGGATTACCCAAACAGATGGCGCTTGAGCTTTTCAGGCCCTTTGTTTACCACAAACTTGAGAGGTGGGGTGAAGCGGCAACGATAAAGATAGCAAAGAAACTGCTTGATAGCGAGGCTCCGGTGGTATGGGACGCTCTTGACGAAGTGGTCAAGGAGCATCCGGTGCTTCTTAACAGAGCTCCGACTCTTCACCGTTTAAGCATACAGGCTTTTGAACCGGTGCTTATTGAAGACAAGGCCATTCAGCTTCATCCGCTTGTGTGCCCTGCTTACAACGCGGATTTTGACGGTGACCAGATGGCGGTTCACGTCCCGCTTTCAATTGAAGCGCAGACTGAATGTCGCTCGCTTGTTATGTCAACGAACAATATTCTTTCCCCCGCACATGGAAAGCCAGTAATACTTCCCACTCAGGATATAGTTCTTGGGCTTTACTATATGACAAGGGACGCGGCATTGGATAAAGATGCTGATTCGGGGAGTCTTCTTTCAGTACGCGAGGTGGTTTTTGCCTACGAGCTTGGGAAAATTGGTTTGCATGATAGCGTAACCGTCAGGATTGAGGGGGGGAATCATCTCACGACCGTTGGAAGGGTTTTAATGTACGAGGTTATTCCTGAAGGTGTCCCATTTGAACTTATCAACAAGCCGATGACAAAAAGAGCGATCGAGTCTCTTGTTGATGAGTGTTTCAGGAAAACCGGTGGTAAAAGCACGGTCTTGCTGGCTGACAGCCTGAGAACTCTCGGATTTAAATATTCCACAAAATCCGGCGCTTCCATTTCAATCACGGACATGATTATTCCAGAATCGAAAAAAGATCTTCTGGACGAAGCCCGGGCGGAAGTTCTGAAAGTTCAGAACCAGTATTCTCAGGGACTGATAACCGACGGAGAAAGATACAACAAGGTGATAGATATCTGGGCGAAAACGAGTGATGAAGTTGCTCGGGCGATGATGAAAAAGATTTCTTCCGAAGAGATTCAGACGGGTAAAAACACCAGGATTACCCGACCGAGTTCAAACCCGATATATATGATGATTGATTCTGGGGCGAGGGGAAGCCAGACCCAGGTAAGGCAGCTTGCCGGCATGAGAGGACTTATGGCGAAGCCGTCAGGAGAAATCATAGAGACTCCGATCACCTCAAATTTCCGCGAAGGTCTAACGGTACTCCAGTATTTCATCTCTACCCATGGAGCGAGGAAGGGACTTGCGGATACGGCGCTTAAGACGGCAAACGCCGGTTACCTGACGCGAAGGCTGATTGATGCCGCTCAGGACGTAATGATTACCGAACTTGACTGCGGCACTATAGAGGGAATCAAGGTTAGTGATCTGGCTGAAGGCGGAGAGATAATCGAAAAAGTAGGAGAAAGGGTGCTTGGAAGAGTAGCGCTTGAAGATATAAAGGATCTGAAGACTGGAGAGATAATTATTCGCTCAAACGAGGAAATTAATGAGGACTCAGTCAAGGGAATAGACGAAGCCGGTATAAGCGAGGCGAGTATCCGCTCCGTTCTTACCTGTGAGACCAAAACCGGTGTCTGCAGACTCTGCTACGGAAGGAACCTTTCCACTGGAAAGCTTGTAAACATGGGCGAAGCCATAGGTATTGTCGCAGCCCAGTCAATCGGGGAACCCGGCACTCAGCTTACGATGAGGACGTTTCATATAGGTGGTGCCGCGAGCCAGAGAGCTGCCGAGAGCACTCTTGTGAGCCAGCACGAGGGAATAGTAAGGTTTAAGAACATAAAGGCTGTTAAGGGACGTGATAACAAATTGGTGGTTATCAGCAGAAGCGGTGTGCTCTCAATTGAGGACAGCAAGGGATATGAAAGAGAGAAATGTCCCGTTGTTCTTGGAGCCAGGTTGAACGTAAGGGAAGGGGAGGAAGTAAAGAAAGGGAAAATGCTTGCGGAATGGGATCCTTACACGACTCCTATAATTTCGGAGGTTTCAGGGACTGTGAGGTTCAGGGACCTTGAATCCGGGGTTACTTACAAGGAGCAAGTGGACGAAGTCACGGGTGTCTTCAAGAGGTCCGTAGTTGAGACTAAGAATCTCGAAATGCATCCTACGCTCGATGTCGAGATAAGAGCCGAAGACTTGGAATCTCAGGAAAATGACTCCGTGAAAAAGGAGAAGAAAATACCTTATTCGCTTCCCGTAGGTGCCATAATAGAGGTCGGGGACAAGGATGAGATAGAGGCGGGAGATGTGCTAGCGAAGATTCCGAGAGCAACATCGAAGACAAAAGACATTACCGGAGGACTTCCAAGAGTCGCAGAGCTTTTCGAAGCCAGGGTGCCCAAAGATCCAGCAGTTGTAAGCGAGATCGACGGAAGTATTTCCTACGGAAAAGATATCAAGGGGAAAAAGAGGGTCGTGGTAACTCCGGAGATGGGGGAACCCAAAGAGTACACGGCACCTAGAGGAAAACATATATTGGTCAGGGAAGGGGAGCTTGTGTCTTCGGGTGACCAGCTTGTTGATGGTGCGGTTAATCCTCACGATATTCTGAATATCATGGGAGATAAAGCCCTTGCAAACTATATGGTTAATGAAATCCAGGAAGTCTACAGACTCCAGGGCGTAAAAATTAACGACAAGCATATAGAGGTTATAGTCAAGCAGATGCTCAGAAGGGTAAAGATAAAAGATCCGGGCGATACCACGATGCTTGTCGGCGAGGCTATAGAGAAAAATGTTTTCTTCGAGGAAAACGAAAAGATCATGGAAGAAGGCGGAACCCCGGCTGCTGCTGAACCGCTTCTTCTGGGTATAACCCGCGCCTCGTTGAGTACCCGTAGTTGGCTCTCTGCGGCATCTTTTCAGGAGACCACCAGAGTTCTTACGGAGGCTTCCTGCGAGGGCAGAGAAGACACTCTCAGGGGACTTAAGGAAAACGTCATTGTGGGCAGGTTGATTCCGGCTGGTACCGGCCTTCCCATGTACAGCGACATAAGTATAGAGACCGAGGCACCGGGAATACCCGTACCCGTACCGAAAATTGAGGAAAAGAGCGAAGACGTGCTGCTAGAAGGCTGATATTTCCCCTGCCGTCTGCTTCTTTCTTTTGATCAGCCATGGAAAAAAGCTACAACCCTGCGGAGGTTGAAGGGAGAATTTATGATTTCTGGATCTCCGCAGGACTTCACAAATCCAAAATAACAAACTCGGAAAAAGTTTTCTCGATTGTTATTCCCCCTCCCAACGTAACGGGATCGTTGCACATAGGCCACGCTCTTAACAACACCATTCAAGACATTCTGATCAGGTACAAGAGAATGAAGGATTTTGACGTTCTCTGGGTTCCGGGAACGGATCACGCCGGTATCGCCACTCAGATGATGGTTGAAAAAGAACTTGCTTCCGAGGGACTAACTAAAAACGACCTGGGCAGGGAGAAATTTCTTGAGAGGGTCTGGCAGTGGAAGGAAAACTCCGGCAGCCGCATTACCGAACAGCTGAAAAGACTTGGAGCGCTTCCCGACTGGGAAATGGAACGCTTTACCCTTGATGAGGGTCTTTCAGAAGCGGTGAGAAAAGTTTTTGTTGATCTTTACTCCCAAGGGCTTATCTACAGAGACAGAAGACTTGTTAACTGGGACCCTAAGCTTTGTACCGCCATATCAGATCTGGAAGTGGAACAGAAAGAAACCCAAGGAAACTACTGGTATATAAGGTATCCGATAGAAGGAGAGGATGGTTCGTCGGTTACAGTGGCTACAACGCGCCCCGAAACCATGCTTGGAGATACGGCCGTTGCCGTTCATCCGGATGATCCCAGATATGCTGCTTTGGTGGGGAGAAACGCTGTTTTGCCCCTTGTGGGGAGGAAGATTCCCGTAATAGCCGATGAATACAGCGATCCTGAGAAGGGCACTGGAGCTGTAAAGATAACTCCGGGGCATGATTTCAACGATTTTGAAGTCGGAAAACGAAACGGTCTTGATATCATAAATATTCTCGACGAACAAGGATATATAAAAGGCGACGTTCCCGAAAAATACGTGGGGCTTGAGAGATTTGAGGCGAGAAAAGCTGTAGTAAAAGACCTTGAGGATAAGGGTTTTCTGGTAAAGGTTGAGCAGACAATTCATACGGTTCCTTACGGTGACCGCTCAGGGGCGGTTGTGGAACCCTGGTTGACTGATCAGTGGTACGTAAATGCCGGAGAACTTGCTGCTCAAGCCATTTCGTGCGTGGAGCGCGGGGAGATACGTTTTCATCCCGGGTTCTGGGAAAACACTTACTTTGAATGGATGAGAAACATAGAGCCTTGGTGTATTTCAAGGCAGCTTTGGTGGGGTCACCGCATACCCGCGTGGTATGGGCCTGATGGGGAGATTTTCGTTGGTATGAACGAGGATGAGGCCGTGGCCAGTGCGAAGAAGCATTACGGCGAAGAGGTCAAACTTGTTAGAGACCCAGATGTTCTGGATACATGGTTTTCTTCCGGACTCTGGCCTTTTTCTACCCTCGGGTGGCCTGAAGATACCGAGACACTCAGGCATTACTATCCGACGTCGTGTCTGGTTACCGGGTTCGACATTATCTTTTTCTGGGTCGCGAGAATGATAATGCTGGGACTTAAGTTCAGGGAAGATGTGCCATTTAAGGATGTTTATGTGCATGGTCTCATAAGGGATGAAAAAGGTCGTAAGATGAGCAAGACAACGGGCAACGTGATTGATCCTATTGACGTGATCGAAAAATACGGTGCCGACGCGCTTCGTTTCTCCCTCGCGGCGCTTGCAGCTCAGGGAAGGGATATAAAACTTACCTTTCCTGTTATTGAGGGATACAGAAACTTCATGAACAAGATCTGGAATGCGACGAGATTTGTGTTTATGAATCTTGAACCGGAGCTTGTTTCCGACTCTGATATTGATACCCATTGTCTAAGAGTCCCCGACCGGTGGATTCTTACCAGACTGAATATCACACTGGGGGAAGTTGAGGGATTCGTCGAAAACTACGAATTCGACAAGGCTTCACAAGCGCTTTATCACTTTATATGGGATGATTATTGCGACTGGTATCTCGAAATATCCAAGTTTTCGCTTTATGGAGAAGATAACGAGTCGAAAAAAACCACCCTTAACGTGCTTGTGCGGGTTTTGCTCCGTTCTTTGCGGGCACTCCATCCTTTTACGCCCTACATTACGGAGGAAATCTTCAGAATATTCAGAGAAAAGGGGATTAATCTTCCTAAAGATGAGGGTATTGACTCAAAGAGTATTCTCGACGTGCAATATCCGACGCTGAGTGAAAACGAGATGTTCAAAGAGGAGTCCGAACAGGTTGAGCTTGTAAAAAGCGTTATCACTGGAATAAGAAACCTGCGAGCCACTATGGGAGTTCATCCTTCGGAAAAGGTGTTGATTCATCTTAATTCTGAAAATAGTGAAGTGGAGAACGTCTTAATGGAAAATCTTAAGATTATCCTCGGCATGGCTTCTCTTAGCGATTGCGTTGTCTGCGGTAAAGATTTTTCCGGCAAGGCAGTCTCGGAAGTTGTCTCGGGAGTAGAAATAGTTATGCCGGTTGAAAATCTGCTTGATCTTGAGAAGGAGATCTCCAGGTTAAGCAAGGACCTGGCTAAAGTCTCACAGGAACTTAAAAGAACCGAAGGCAAGCTTGCAAACAGGGATTTTATCGACCGTGCTCCTGAGGATGTTGTGGAAAAGGAAAGAGGAAAGCTGAATGAGTTTCAAAACCACAAAAAAAAGCTTGAGGAAATTCTCAGAAAGCTTTCAACTGTGTAGCTTGAACTACTATTTCAATTATTTCAATACAGTTTGATAAACCTAAAAAAGGTCCATCTGTTGGTGCGATACTTTTTCGTCCGTTATTTCCACCGGATAATTACCGTCAAAACACGCAAAACAGTAGTTTGCTCTTCCGTTAGGGGATTTGTCGCCGTTAGTGATGGCTTTTGTTATTCCCTCAGCACTTAGGTATCCCAGAGTATCTGAAGTTATGTAGTCCTTTATTTTTTCCACTTCAAGCGAATGCGCTATGAGTTCTTCTTTGAAGGGGGTATCTATACCGTAGTAGCATGAGAACTTCATTGGAGGAGAACTTATTCTCATGTGAACTTCTTTGGCCCCGGCATCACGTATCATCTTGACAATTTTTCTGCTGGTTGTACCCCTTACTATGGAGTCGTCAACCACTACTATTTTTTTCCCGTTTATAACCTCTTTTATCACGCTGAGCTTCAGTTTCACGCCCAAGTTCCTTATTGACTGTTGAGGCTCGATAAAAGTTCTTCCGATATAGTGGCTTCGCAGAAACCCTGTTTCAAAGGGAATTCCCAGTTGCTCCGCGTATCCCATGGCCGCTGGTGTTCCTGAATCGGGTACGGCTACGACGATATCTGCGTCTGCCGGAGACTCGATTGCGAGTTGCCTACCCATGCTTTTTCTCATCTGATAAATGTTTCTTCCCTGAAGAGACGAATCGGGTCTCGAAAAATATATGTTCTCAAATACACAGTATTTGTGTTGTTTTTTCGGGAGTGGTTTGAATGACCTGATTCCGTTATCATTTATGAACACTATTTCCCCGGGTTCTATTTCTCTTATATAGGCAGCTTCTATGAGATCAAAAGCACATGTTTCGGAGGCTATAACGTAGGAATTATCAATCTTTCCGAGGGCAAGGGGTCTGAATCCATGAGGGTCACGTGCGGCCACCAAGCCTTTGGGTGTTAGAAATACAAGAGAATATGCACCCTTGCACTCTGTAAGGGCTTCGATGATTCTTCCGAGAAAGGTTTTTTCCTTTGATCTTGCTATTAGGTGTACGATCACCTCGGTATCCGTTGTTGACTGGAATATGGAACCTTCTTTTTCAAGCTTGTGTCTTAGAATTCTTGCATTAGTAAGATTGCCGTTGTGCCCAACCGCGAGTTCTCCTTTCTCGTAATTCATCATCAAGGGTTGAGTATTCTTGTTGTGGCTTGAGCCTGTTGTGGAGTATCTAACATGGCCGATTGCGGTAGTGCCTTGCAGCTTTAATATTGATTCTTCGTCGAAAACCTCGGCTACAAGCCCCATTTTCCGGTGAGAATAGAGCTTTTTGCCATCAGTTGACACTATGCCGGCACTTTCTTGTCCTCTGTGCTGAAGGGAGTAGAGGCCAAGATAGGTAAAGTTGGCGGCAGCGGGATGATCATATATTCCAAAGACTCCACACTCTTCGCGTAGTTTTGCCATTTTACCTCTCTGTGACTGAAAGGCTTTTCTGAAAGCCCGTGGACCATGCGTCATGAACTGTTGAGATTTTCATGTCAATTGAGTCTTGAACACAAAACCTGTCATCACCAACGACCACCCCGGCACGCAGTGCGGGGATACCATAATCGTTTGCTATCTCTTTTATTTCTTCCCAGCTGTTTTCGCTTATACTCGCTATTACTCTAGATTGTGTCTCGGAGAAAAGAAACAGATCGTTTCTAAGAAAGTTTTCATTTATGTTGGGCGCTTTTACCAAGACCCCCCTCGTGCCGTCTGGACTGAAGCAACATTCCGCAAGCGCTACAGCAAAGCCGCCCTCAGATATATCATGCGCCGACTTAAGTATACTTTGGGAAGCACACGCAATCAACATCTCGGCAAGTCTTTTTTCTTTATCAAGATCAATTGAGGGTGGTTCACCGTCAATCAAGCCATGTGCGGTCTTCAGATACTCACTTCCTCCTATATCTTCTTCTATCGCTCCTCCGAGCAGTATCACTAAGTCTCCAGGGTCTTGAAACCAAGAAGTGACGATTTTAGCCGTATCTTCTATAAGACCTACCATCGCCACAGTCGGGGTAGGAAATATGGCAACACCTTCGGTTTCGTTGTAAAGACTGACGTTACCGCTTACAACTGGTGTATTAAATAGTTTTGCAGCTTCTGACATGCCTTCAACGCTTTCTGAGAACTGCCACATTATCCCGGGATTTTCAGGGTTTCCAAAATTAAGACAATCTGTGATTGCGAGAGGAGAAGCACCGCAGCAGGCCAGATTTCTGACACTTTCTGCAACAGCTATTTTACTTCCTTCACGGGGGTTTAAATAGCAGTATCTAGAGTTTACATTAGATGTCATGGCAATCCCTTTTCCCGTTCCCTTGAGTCTTATTATCGCGCAATCTGCTCCTGGTCCCAAAACAGTATCGGTTCTTACCATATAGTCATACTGCTCGTACACCCATTTCTTGCTCGAAACGGTTGGAGAAGACAGAATTTCAAGAAAAACTTTCTGGATGTCCGCAGGCTCGGGAAGATTTTCCGGATTCAGTCTCTCTGTTTTTTTCAGGTAGTCCGGCTTTTTTATCGGTCTTTTGTAAGTCGGTGCACCCGAGGTTATAAGACTCACGGGCAGGTCCGCAACTATGGTTTCTCCTTCCACAACGGTCAGTTTTCCCGAATTGGTCACCTTGCCGATAATTGAGAAATCAAGGTTCCATTTCCTGAAAATATCTTGGGCCGTATCCTCTTTGCCCTTTTCCAGGACTAGCAGCATTCTCTCCTGCGATTCGGAAAGCAAGACTTCATAAGGGGTCATATTTTTTTCTCGCCTGGGAACTCTGTCGATTTCAATCTCAAGGCCGGTTCCCGCACGATCAGCCATCTCTGTTGAAGAAGATGTAAGTCCCGCAGCTCCCATGTCCTGTATCCCGACAACACAGTCCGTTTTAAACAACTCCAAGCAGGCTTCAAGAAGAAGTTTTTCCGTGAACGGGTCTCCCACCTGCACTGCAGGCCTTTTTTCTTCGGTTTCCTCAGTAAAGGTGTCCGACGCCATTATAGCTCCCTGGATTCCATCTCTTCCAGTCTTCGATCCGACGTATATTACGGGATTTCCTTCGCCAGACGCATATCCGCGGAAGACATTGTTTTTTTTGGTTACTCCGAGAGCAAAGGCGTTTACCAGGGGATTTCCATTGTAACAGTCGTCAAAATATATCTCTCCTCCTATCGTGGGAATCCCCATGCAGTTTCCATAACCGGCTATTCCCGAGACCACTCCTTCAACGAGGAATTTCGTCTTCTGGAGATCTGGGTTTCCGAACCGGAGGGAGTTCAAAAGTGCCACGGGTCTTGCTCCCATGGTAAATATATCCCTGAGTATTCCTCCGACCCCTGTTGCAGCGCCTTGGTAGGGTTCTATGAAAGAGGGATGGTTGTGACTTTCCATTTTAAAAACGACGCAGTAGCCATCCCCTATATCCACAACTCCGGCGTTTTCTCCCGGACCCTGTATCACCTGTTTTCCCGTTGTTGGGAATTTTCGAAGGTGCACCTTGGAACTTTTGTAGGAGCAGTGTTCAGACCACATGGCTCCAAGGACTCCGATTTCGGTTGAATTAGGCTCTCTGCCCAAGGTTTCGATTATCTTTTCGTATTCACTCTCGGTAAGACCGTGGTCCAGAGCGAATTGGAGAGATGTTCTATTCTTCATTTGTCCTCCGGGGGCTGGATGAACTTTGTTGCCTTGGGTATGTCCATATCCCTGAAAAGATATCTTTTTACTTTTCTTGTGGTTGTTTTCGGCAATTCTTCTCTGGCAATTGCGAAATGGCTGATTCTTTTGTGGGGTTCAAGCTGGCGGTTAAGCTTTGTTATCTCGCTTTTAAGAATGTTCCAGACTCGTTCGTCGTCTCCGTGCTGTGGAGACTGCCCGAGCTTTTTGGAAATTCCCTCCGCCTCCGGAAATATCACGGCCTGTATCCTTTCATCATCCGGGCTGAATACAATCGCTTCTTCAACCGTTTCAAGCGGAGTGAGTTTTTCCTCGATTTCCTCGGGGGAGATGTTCTTTCCTCCCTTAGTTACGATAACCGATTTCTTTCTCCCCGTTATGTAGAGGTAGCCTTCGTGATCAAAGTAACCCAGGTCGCCGGTCCTGAGCCAGCCGTCATCCGAGAGGATCTCTCTTGTCGCATCGGGGTTTTTGTAGTAGCCGTTCATTATGTTTGGTCCCCTAACGCATATTTCGCCGATCCCTTCGGCGTCTACGTCTCTTATCTCAACCTCGCTGTTTTCAATCACCAAACCGCCACTTGCGTTCTTCGGCTTCAAAAAAGGGTTTGCGGCTATAACCGCGGATGTTTCACTCATCCCATATCCCTGCAGGAGGGGGAATTCGTATTTTTCAAGTCCCTCGGAAACCGGTTCTGAGAGCGCAGCTCCGCCGCTTACTATGAGTCTAAGGCGGTCAAGACCCAGACGTTTTTTCGCCATTTTCCCGAAAAATTTGGAAGGCAGGGCTCTTGTGAGAAAATTTTTCGCTTTAGTTTGTTCGATTCTCTGGAGCAGTCTTTCAAGTATCAAGGGGGTGTTAAGCCACACGGAAGGTCTCGCGACCTTAAGGTCAGAGAGCATTTCCCTCGGTTTTATGCTTCTTGAGAAAAACACTGCCTGCCCGCAGTAAAAAGACAGCAGTATTCCGACTATTCTTTCGTATACGTGGTGGATGGGCAGTATGGAAAAAGCCGTATCTTTGTCCGTTATGGGAAAAGCGCTGTAAAGTGCCTCCAGGCTTGACATTATGCTTCCGTGGGAGAGCATTACGCCTTTGGGATTGCCTGTTGTTCCCGAGGTAAAAACTATATCGGCTATGTCCTCTGGCTCTGATTTTTCGGCGGGCACTGTTTTTTCAGTGTCCATCTGGGTCTCCAGAGCTTTTTCCATCGGTATTAGGTGCTCAACCGTTTTGGTATTTCCCAAGACTTCCGCGAATCCCGCCGAGGCGACAAGAAATCTTGAATCTGAAAGCTCCAACACCTGTTCTACGTGCTTTGTCCTTGCCCTTGCGTCAAGTGGGACAGCTATGGCGCCCGCCCAGATTATCGCAAAATAAGAAATAGCCCACTCGGGGCTGTTTTCCCCGACAATAGCCACATGGTCTCCTTTCTTGAGACCAAGAGACCTGAGATAGGCTGAGAACTCTGTGGAAAGTGCGAAAACTTCACTGAAAGTAAGGGAGCTTACGGACAGATCTTTTTTTCTTATGGAGTACGCGGTCTTGTCTGCGTACAGGGCGGATTTTTTCTCAAGCATCTCCTGTATCGAGGTTATCTGGTTTCCGCTTCTTATGGTGGGGAGTCTTTTTTCCGTGCGGGAGAGTCTTTTCATCTGGACGATATTTTTCTAGATTATTTCCTTTAGATCTTTTAGGTCTGTTACGATGAATTCAGGTTCTGCTCGAGTGAACTGTTCTTTTCTTTTTACCCATACAGAATCAATCCCGCAGTCAGAAGATCCTATTATGTCCGCCTCCGGATTATCCCCTATGAAAATCGCGTCTGATGGACTCTCGCCGAGTCTGGCAAGGGCAAATTCAAATATTTCCCTGTGAGGTTTTCTCCAGCCCACGTCTTCTGAGATCACTATATATTCGAAAAAATCCGCGATTCCGAGTTTCGCAAGTAGATTTTGCGCCGTGGGAGCATGATCAAAGTTTGAGACAACCGAAAGCCTGTATCCTTTTCCCTTTAGATAGGAAAGAATCTCCGTGTGGTGCTTCGGGTATACCATGGCTCCGCAGAGGCTTTCCATGTGTGAACATACAAACTTTTCAAGCACATCGTCATCTCTTTTTAAACCTGTTTTCTCCATGAATATCTCGAATCTTTTTCTGTTCGGATACTCTCTTAAATCTTTTTCCCTCAGTTCCAGAAGTTCTCTGTGACTTTCAACGAAAGGTCCGTAGAAATCCGTAAATTCCATTTCGCCGAGGCTGCTTCGCATTTGTGTGAAAACGTGCTGCGCCGTGGAATTCCAGGTTTCTCCGTTGTGAGTCACCTTCGGCAGAAGGGACGGTCTGAACATTACAAGCGTGTCAAAAAGATCAAAAAGCACTGCCGAGTATCTTTTCATCAGGTTTTATGCGGGAAGTTATCCAAGCGATCTTTCAAATATGACTTCTATTATCTTATCGTGAAGACCCAGTGGTTCCGTGACCCTGTAACTTACTTGTGGAAAATCCTGTGCCGCGTCGGCTACCATCCTGGGTATGTCGGATTTTGAGTGTCTTCCCGGTACGAGAAAATACGGGTGGACCGTTATGTCATTTGCTCCGGCTGCGACGCACTTGCGAAAAGCGTCTTTTATTGACGGTTCGTAAAGTTCCATGTGGCAGTGTTCAACCATATCAAACGGCGATCCGCGGTGACTTCGTACTTTTCTGGCTACTTCTTCAAGAAGGGCGTTTGCCTCTTTTACCGTACTGCCGTGATCGACCAGTATTAGAGCCTTCATTGCTCAGTTTCTTTGCGAATGGAGTTTTATGGTCTCAAGAACTATCTCCGCCGACCTTCGGAATTCATCGAGCAGAAGATATTCGTTTACCGTGTGAAGCTCGTACATGCCCGTTCCCAGGTTTACGCATTCGATTCCCTTTCCGTTTATGTAGTTTGCGTCGCATCCTCCACCGCTTGTGTGAAGTTTTATGTCGTGGCGCAGGTTCGCTGCCGCTTCAAGGACAAGGTTTGTTACAGTTGCCTGCGGGGAGACGTTCATTACGGGATATACGCGTTCTATTTCAACTTCGGCCCGCGCGCCGAGTCGTTCTCCGCCAAGAAAAAGCTCTCTGCTTCGAGCCGCTTCCAGAAAGCATTCACGCATATGCTGTACCTGTGCGTCAAGTTTTCCCTCATCGTGGCTTCGCGCCTCAGCCGTTACTTCGACGAGACCCGGGACTATGTTTGTGGCGGATCCCCCCTTGATCTTTCCTATGTTTGCGGTTGTTTCATGGTCTATTCTTCCGAGCTTCATTCTCGAGACCGCGTCGCTTAGGACTTCTACAGCGCTTATTCCGTTCTCGGGGCAAAGTCCCGAATGTGCTTCAACGCCGTATATCTTTACCTCCATAATATCGGAGCACGGGCACCTGAGGACAAGTCTCTCAGGAGTGCTGCTGTCAAGAACTATCCCGTAGGGACTTTTAAAACTTGAAGCGTCAAGAAACTTTGCTCCGAGAAGACCGACTTCCTCGCAGATGGTAAACGCGACTTCTATGTCCGCGCAGGGAATGTTATTCTCCTTAAGCGTTCGAAGCACCTCGACTATTATGGATACCCCGCTTTTATCGTCGCTTCCGAGTATCGTCGTACCGTCGCTTCTCATTACGCCGTTCTCCACGCTCGGTTTTATTCCCTCTCCGGGGCTTACGGTGTCCATGTGAGAGCAGAGGAAGAAGGGCGGAACATCTTTCTTGGTTCCGGGAAGCTTGACTATCAGGTTGCCTATGTCTACCCCGACCTTGTCCCCCGCATCGTCGTAAAAACAGTCGGCTCCTAGCTCCTTCATCTCTTCCTCAAGCTTTCGGGCGACACCTTTTTCCTTTCTTGAAGGACTGTCTATCTGTATGATATCCATCAGATGGCTAGTCATTCTTTCTTCTCGAATCATGGGTCAGTTTTCTCTCTTTAGGTGAAGTAAACGGTTAAATCATATTTGAAAAGAGATCATATTAAAAGAATCTTTTTGTTTTGCTAGGTGTTAGTAGTGTAGAATTATCTTCTTATTAGAATATCGCTATCCTAGCCCTATTTTGAAATCTGGATTAAATGGTGAAGAAATGGAATTTTCTCTGATAAAGGATGATGTTGCCGACGTTGAGTCGGATTCAATTGTTTTTTTCTGTTATGAAGGACAGAGATTTCCTGCTGCCGCAAGGAAAATTGACAGTAAACTCGGGGGGTTTCTTTCAGACAAAGTGAAGGTGTCCGATTTTAAGGGCGCTTTTGGAAAAACGGTTCTTGTTGATACCCCAGGCGATTTCAATACGAAGACAGTCGTCCTGCTGGGGCTCGGGAAAAAAGAAAATTTCGGGCCTCTTGAGGCTTTTCGCGCCGCAAACACCGCGGCTGCAAGAACCGGCCGGTATTCCCGCACAGTCGCCGTTGATTTTTCTAACGTGGGTAGAAAGTTTCTTAAAATCTTTCTTGAGGGCATGACCTGCGGTTCTTATGAGTATGGAAAGTTTAAGTCCTCGGGAAGAAAGAAAAACCGCATAGAGAAAGTGTGTATAGCGTCAAGAAAAATTTCCACCGATTATTTCAGCACCGAAGCTGCACACGCTGGCGCCATTTCAGAGGGTGTGGCTTTTTCAAGAGACCTTGTGAACGATCCTCCGAATATGCTTACTCCATCGATTCTCGCGGAGCATGCGCTTTCGATTTCCGAGGGGTCAGAACACATCAGTTGCGAGATTCTCGGCAGGGAAGAGATAAGGGAAATGGGAATGGGGGGACTCTCCGCGGTCTCTTTTGGCAGCAGTGAACCCCCGAGATTCATCCATCTTTCCTATTCATCTCCTGTAAAATCTCGCAAAAAAGTTGCTATTGTCGGCAAGGGGATAACTTTTGATTCAGGGGGCCTGTGTCTTAAGCCTGCGGACAGCATGAGAACGATGAAAATGGACATGTCAGGTGCTGCTGTTGTGCTGGGCACCATGAAAGCTCTTGGAGAGCTGACTCCGAGCGTTAACGTCCACGGTATTATCCCGGCAACCGAGAATATGACTGGCGCTTCGGCCTACAAACCGGATGACGTCGTAACGGCTCTTAATGGCAAGACGATAGAAATTATAAACACCGATGCGGAGGGCAGGGTAGCGCTTTCCGACGCGCTCAGTTACGCGGTCCGCCTCGGGGTTTCTGAGATAGTGGACCTTGCGACTCTTACCGGTGCCTGTATCGTCGCACTCGGCCTTCACAACGCCGGAGTTATGGGTAATAACGCGAATCTTGTGAGGTCGGTTTTAGATTCCGCGTGCGACGTCGGCGAGAAGATGTGGGAACTTCCTCTTGATACCGAATTAAGAGAGGAAATAAGAAGTCGCGTAGCCGACGTTAAAAACGTCGGAAGCAGATGGGGTGGGGCGATAACTGCGGCACTTTTTCTTGAGAATTTCGTTTCGGATGTTCCGTGGGTTCATATAGATATAGCCGGCCCATCATACGTGGAAAAAACTTCGGGTTGGTACCAGTACGGGGCAACTGGGTTTGGCGTGAGAACCCTAGTTGACTACCTTATGAAAAGGTAGGTTTTTCACCGGCTAGCGTTTGCTTGAAGGGGGAGGACAGTTCAGGGGATATAATCAAGCCAGTGCTCAAATTTCGCGTCTTCCCCTTTTATTACGGCAAAATATCTTTTCTGGAGTTTTTTCGTTATTTCTCCAGGTTTCCCGGAACCTATCTTTTTGCTGTCAACTTCCCTAATAGGCGTCACTTCAGCAGCGGTGCCGGTGAAAAAGGCCTCATCCGCAATATAAAGCTCGTCTCTTGTGAAAAGCTGCTCTTTTACCGTAATACCCTCGTCGGCAGCGATATCCAGAACGCACTTTCTAGTTATCCCTTCCAGTATGGAAGTTAGAGGTGGAGTTTTGAGAATC
Source organism: Thermodesulfobacteriota bacterium (assembly GCA_047518015.1). Classification (GTDB taxonomy): domain Bacteria; phylum Desulfobacterota_D; class UBA1144; order Nemesobacterales; family Nemesobacteraceae; genus Nemesobacter. Next base: position 23,943 of record JAKZRS010000048.1, read on the forward strand.
CCGTTTCTCACAATGAAGATATTCTCCCCGCTTCCTTCAGCCACGTAACCTTCTGAATCAAGCAGTATTCCCTCATCAAATCCGAGATCAGCGGCCTCCTGCCTGGCCATTACTGAATTTACGTAATTTCCGCATATCTTGGCCTTGGTCATAAAGGAGTTAACGTGCATTCTCGTATAGGAGGATATCTTTGCCCTGATTCCGTTGGTAATTGCATCGTCGCCTAGATATGTTCCCCATGGCCATACGGCTATCGCCACGTTTATGACGTTATCTCCTGGAAGTATCCCTTTCTTTCCCGGTCCGATAAAAGCTATGGGCCTTATGTAAGCTTCATCAAGTCCGTTTTCACGCAGAAGATCCACCACCGCGTCGCATAGGGTCTGAGCTTCGTATGGAATTTCTATGCCGGCTATATGCGCCGAGGCATAAAGTCTTTTCATATGTTCCGTGAGCTTTAAGACGGCTGATTTTCCGTTAGAGCATTTATAAGCTCTTATACCTTCAAAGGCGCCGAGGCCGTAGTGCAGAGTATGGGTAAGTACATGCACGTTTGCCTCGTCCCAAGGTACTGTTTTTCCGTTAAACCATATTTTGGATTGGTCGGCTGACATAAGTTGCTATCACAGTTGAGGAAAGAAAACTTTGGGAACATTATTATTATTCCCCTTTTCATTGTCAAGCTTGATCAAGGATTGGGATAGTGATTACAGACGGGGCGTGAATTCCGTGGATTTCTGCGTGAGCATGAGTCTTTACCGCTGATATCCGACGGAGATGCCAGGGATGGGAATTGATGTTTTTACCGTGGTTCTAAATGTTCTTCGATTATCCTGCTCATCTCTCGAGAAAATTTTGATCTTGGAATAACAAGGTCTACTCCTCTTTCCCTGAATTTATCGGCAAGCTCTCGTTCTACATGTGGCAGATATCCTATACAGAAGGTTTTTCCATGTTTCGGAGAGTTTTTAAGCTTAGTGAAGACATCTTCGGCATCAATTCTCCTTGAAGCAAGATCAATAATTACGAGGTCAACCGTTTTTCCTTCTATCTTGTCTCGAAATTCCTCGTGATTCTTTGCTTTTATCATAACGAGACCAAGCTGTTTGACTGTACTTTCAATCTTTGACGAGAAAAACATGTCGTCAGCCACTACGCAGATTGTTTTTCCTGGAACTTCCATTTCCTTGGAACAAAGATTCCCGCTTCGACTGAATCCTACAAGTCTTAAATGGATTTGAAAAGAGCTAATCCGCTTTTCGAGTTTCGATAAAGCACATGGGGCAGGACTTATAGATTTTTATGCAGCCTTATGAGGGTGGACACCTACGTGCTTTGCTTTTTCAAACAGAAAGTCGATAAAAATTATAAAACATTGAGAAAACTGCTAATATATGCGGAAAGGCAATTCTACTATCTGATAGAAGTGCTTTTACGCTCAAGGAGGATAATATGAAGGCTACTTTGATTGCTTTTCTTGTGGCAATGATCTTTGGGATTAACCCGATTTTTGAAAAACTCAGTCTGAAAGATGCTTCTCCGCTTTCGGTAATCACGATAAGGTTTGTTTTCACTTCGTTGTGTCTAGTGTGTTTAGTTCTGGCTACGGGCAGGTTTGCCCAGGTCATTAATGTCGACGGTCGGACACTTTTCTGGATACTTCTGTCGGGACTAATCGGAGGATTGATCGGTCTTTTTCTCTATTTCACGGCTCTTCAGATGGCCGATACGTCAAAAATTATTGCGATAGTGGCCACTTTTCCCATGTTTACAGCCATCTATGCTTATCTTTTTCTGGGAGAAACCCCTGGGCCCATGAGGGTTGCGGGAATCGCTTTTATTGTTATCGGTTCCATACTGATTGAGTGGAACCTACTTGCGGACTAACGCGCCTATATGTCCAAGGATTCTATGTAATCGCGAAATTCTTCAGCCATGTCCGGATGCCCATGATTTGATGCTGCCCGGACACCTTTTTCATATGCATCTTTCGCCTGGTCTTGCATTCCAAGTTCGGTGTAGCAATGGCCAAGCATTCTGTAAGCGGCTCCTTCGTCATCTTTAAGACGAAGGTAGGCGTTAATTGTCTCTATGGTCTCCTCGTAACGGTTAAGCTTGAAGTATTCATTTGCAAGACTGTAGTAAACAAGAGGAGTTGCGGGGTTTTTCTCAAGTAATTTCTTAAATTTCTGAATTCTTTTTCCCGACATTTTTAAACTGCCAATCTCGGCTCTAAAAGCCTTTAGCTTATCTCTTTTTTGTCTTTCAGCGTGAAGTTTTCGAAACCGAAAACGCCCATGAAATTTTTTATGACGGACCGCGTAACATCATCCATTCTAACATTCTCTTCGTTCCCAAGCCAACTTCCGATAGACGTTATTCTAACGTCCGTTATTCCGCAGGAGAGGATCAGATCGAAATAATCAAGATTCGTGCTGACGTTAAGAGCAAAACCATGGTAGGTCACCCATTTCCTGATGGCTATCCCTATAGATGCTATTTTGCTTTTTTTTGCCCAGACTCCAGTGACCCCATCTATTCTTCTGCCTTCGATGTCAAAGTCGCGAAGAGTCCTTATAATCACTTCTTCAATACTTCTTAGGTGCTTACGAATGTCCATTCCGTGATTTTTGAGGTTCAGTATGGGGTAGCCGACGATCTGGCCGGGACCGTGAAAAGTTATGTCTCCTCCCCTTGATGCATGCACGAAGGAAACTCCGTGTTTTTCAAGATATTCCTTTCTTACAAGCAGGTTTTCCGTGTTTCCCTTCCTTCCGGTAGTGATTGTCGGCGGGTGTTCAAGCAGGATAAGGGAATCTTGTATTTCTTCCGCGATTCTTTTAGCGAGAAGATTTTCCTGGTATTCAAGCGCCTTTTCGTAGGGAACCGTCCCGAGTTCGTATATATCTATGGTGCTCATTGGGGCAGTGACTAACTATTCTGCGCCTCAGAAGTTTCTTACTCTTCCAAGCGCGTCAAGAGCTGCTTCCATTACGGCTTCCGAGAGGGTTGGGTGGGCGTGCTGGGTAGTGGCTATTTCATACGGTGTTGTCTCTAAGGTTTTCGCCACTCCGATTTCTGCAATCATCTCAGTTGCTCCATGGCCTATTATGTGACTTCCGAGAAGCTCCTTTGTTTTTGAGTCGAAAACCATTTTCACAAAGCCGTCCGTTTCTCCGACCGCGACCGCTTTTCCCACAGCCTTGAAAGGGAATTTTCCTATATCTATGTCATAACCTTGGTCTTTTGCCTGTTTTTCCGTAAGGCCGATCATAGCCACTTCCGGCTGACAGTAAACGCATCCGGGAATTGAGTCGTAATGTACTTTGGAGTTCATTCCCTTCATTTTCTCAACTGCGACGACTCCTTCCTCCGAAGCCTTGTGCGCGAGCATGGGACCTCCGATTACATCTCCGATCGCGTAGATATTGGCACAGGTGGTCATGTAATCCTCATCCGTTTTTATAAATCCTCTTTCATCAAGTTCAACGCCCACGTCTTCAAGACCCATGCTGTCACCAGTATCATAGAAGGCAAAAGAGGTCGGCGCGGCGTTTGCGATGGCTTTCCTTCCGACCGATACCAAGACCATATCGGCTTTTAGTGTTGTCTGTTCTCCAGAAACCATATTTTCCACCGTCACGGTTGCAGAACTTGAGGTTTTCTTAAGGGATTTGTACATAGTCTCTGTAAGAATTGTCATTCCCTGCTTGGTGAATATTTTCTTTGCCTCTTTAGCTACTTCCTCGTCAGCTCCCTGCAAGATCTGTTTTTCCATCTCAACTATGGTCACCTTGCTTCCAAAAGAGTTGTACACATAGGCAAACTCCATTCCTATGTATCCCCCGCCTATTATTACGACTGAGCGGGGAACCTCGGTGTGCATTATTGCCTCGTCACTTGTCATTACCACTTTTCCGTCGATTTTAAGGCCAGGCAGCGTTCTTGGGACAGAACCCGTGGCAAGGAGTATCCGTTCACTCTCTATGTCTTGTGAATCCTTGCCCGTAACGGAAATTCCGTGCTTCGACGTAAGCCTTCCCGTGCCGCTTATAAGGGTGATCTTGTTTTTTTTGAAAAGTCCGGCGACACCCCTGTTAAGAGAAGACGAAGCTTTTCTGCTTTTTTTTATTACTTCTGAGTAGTCAAAAGAGAGGCCTTTGTGGGTAATTCCGTAACTCTCTGAGTCAAGGAAATGTGAGTACATCTCGGCGCATTTGAGAATTGCCTTTGAAGGTATGCATCCCCAGTTAAGGCATACTCCACCAGGTTTGTCTCGCTCGATGACGGCAACTTTCATCCCCATCTGGGCGGCTCTTATTGCCGATATATATCCCCCGGGACCGGATCCGATAATTGTGAGGTCAAATTTTTCCATTTCGGGGTAATTATATTTATAATCGGCGTATCGTCAAAGATTGTCTCAACTTAAAATATGTGGACCATTCAGTTGCAAAGATTACTTCAAAAATTATAGCAGTTAAAACATTATTGAGTTCTAAAGATTCTTTCCATATGAACTCGCGAGAGTTTGCTATAAAAGTTGTGTCCTAGGTAGGTTTGCTCTCACGGTATCGAAGAAAGCTATTTAAGCAACAATAACAGTGAGAGTTTTTGGCTTGTAAAGAGCATTGTCCGGCAATCTACGTGAATTACCGGAGTTGCATTCCGGTAATTCCGCTTAATTAGCGGAACTAGTTAATTTGAGATTCTGTATGGCAGTTTGGTAAGTGCAGAATTTGCTTTTGGTTCCGTTGACAATACACTAGGCGGAAATTATATTTCAGAAGCATATGACACAACCAATCTCTCCAAGAAATAAGGCTTTTCTGGGCTTTGTGGTAGATCATTTTATTGAGACCGGAAGTCCCATCGGTTCTTCAACCCTTATATCAAAATACGATATAAAATGGTCTCCGGCCACGGTCCGCCAGGAGCTTAATTCACTTATGGAAGCGGGTTTTCTCACCCAAAGCCATATTTCTTCCGGCAGGGTTCCTACGGAGAAGGGAATAAATTATTACGTAGAGAACATTCTCCACGTGGAAAACTCACCGGATGTCGGCCTGCGGTTCCTTGAGAGTAAATATGAAGGGATTGACGGCACGCTTGATCACGTGATAAGCGCTACAAGTTCAATACTTTCGGACTTTACGAAGCTTGCAGGTCTCGCGATGCTTCCCCAGAGAAACACTCTCAGAGTCAAGTCCGCGAAGCTTCTGAAAATGGGAACCAGGGAGTGTCTCCTGTTTCTGGTCTTTGAAGGCGGGCTTACGGAAAAAACTTACATAAAGCTTGCCAAACCCATTCGGGATTCCCAGGTCGAGAGAATAGGGAGTTATCTTAATCAACTGATTCTGGGCCTTACGATTGAGCAGGTGCGCAAGGTGGTGCTCGAGAAAATAAAGAGAACCACTACCGAATACAGTGAAATCCTTGAAAAAGTGCTTAGAATAAGCAGCGAGCTTTTCGAGAGGGAGAGAAAGACGGGGATATTCATAAAAGGAAAGATTTTCGTCATTGAGTCTCTTAATTTCGGAGATTCCGGTGTATATAAGACCATAATCGAGATACTCGAGGACCAGGAACTTCTTTCCGGCCTTCTGAAGTCGGTTGTAGAAGATGGCAGCTCAAAGGTTTTTATAGGTTCAGAAAAAGGGATGCCTCGCGGCTTCAGTCTCGTGGCGGCACCTTACTACAAAGGAAACAGTTACGGGAGTTTAGGTGTGTTCGGCCCCTCTAGAATGGACTATTCAAGAATCATCCCGCTTGTGAATTACACGGCAAGAATGGTCACAAAAAGGGTTAACGGAGAAACTACGGAATGAGTGAGAACACGATAACGGAAATCGAAGAGAAAGAGAAAAACGGCACCGAAGATCTGCAAGAGCCTGAACTTCCCGGTACTGACGGACAAGAGAAAGAGGCAGAGGAAGACTCCTCCGCTGAACTCGAAGCCTTGAGGGAGAAGTATTTAAGGCTTTCGGCCGATTTTGATAACTACAAAAAAAGACTTGCGAGGGAAAAGCAGGAAATACGTGATTTCGGAAACACGCAGAAGTTAAAGGAGATGCTTTTCGTTCTTGACAACATTGAAAGAGCTATCGAGCTTTCTGAAGAGTCGTTTGGCGAAAAAACAGACTTCGTAGCTTTTCTTGACGGAATAAAGCTTGTTCACGCGCAATTTCTGGCGGGTCTAGGAAACTTCGGCGTTACACCGATAGACTCAAGCGAGGGAACTGATTTTGACCCGAGCTACCACGAAGCTGTTTACAAGGAGCACTCGGAAACTTACGAAAGCGGAACCATAATCTCAGAGGTCCAGAAAGGCTATCTTCTTAACGGAAGATTGCTAAGACCCTCAATGGTATCCGTGTCTCAAGGTGCTGAAAAAACCTCCGAGGAAGATTCTGAAGAAAAAAACTGACGAGAACCCCCGTCCCCTAATCCCAAAATGGCTAAAGACTACTACGAAATACTTGGTGTTGAGAAAAACGCTTCCCCCGAAGATATAAAAAGTTCCTACAAGGATCTTGCCTTCAAGTACCATCCGGACCGCAACCCCGAGGATAAGAATGCCGAAGAGAAGTTCAAGGAAATAAACGAGGCCTACCAGGTGCTTAACGACAGGGATAAGAGGGCTCGTTATGACAGTTTCGGCCAGATGTCGGGTGACGGCATGGGCGGTTTTTCAGGGTTCAGCGATCTTTTCGGCGATCTTTTCGATGACGTTTTCACGGGAGGAATGGGCAGGGGCAGGGGCCGGCAAGGAGAGGCTCTGCAGTACAACCTTGAAGTGGATTTTGATGAAGCTGCTTTTGGGACGCAGAGAGAAGTAAAAGTCAGGAAAAGAAAACTCTGTGATGATTGCTCCGGTTCCGGAGCTGCGGTTGGAGGAGAGTCGGTTTGTGATCGTTGCGGAGGAAGAGGATCGGTTGCTTTTTCCCAAGGTCCGTTCTCAATAAGCCAGGGTTGCCCTTCGTGTGGGGGAAGCGGAAAAATTATAACGAATCCCTGTGGAAGTTGCCGGGGATCCGGCCTTTCATACACCGAGAAGGTGGTAAAGGTCAACATACCCGCCGGGATTTCCAGTGGAATGAGGCTTGTCATAAGGGGGGAAGGGGAACCTGGAGCACGTGGAGGTCCTCCGGGAGATTTGTATATACAGGTGGGAGTGAAGGAACACCCTATCTTCAGACGAGACGGAAACGACATCGTGTGCGAGTTTCCGATAAGCTTTACTCAGGCGGCTCTTGGGGATGAGGTAGACGTTCCGATTCTAAAGGGTACCACCAAGATGAAAATCCCCGCCGGAACGCAGCCGGAACAGACCTTCAGGCTTAGAGGAAAGGGACTTGTGGATGTGGAATCCAGGAGTCTTGGCGATCAATACGTTGTGGTAAAAGTGGTAATACCGCAGAAACTCACCAGAAAACAGAAGGAAGCTTTAATGGAATTTGCCGGAAACTACAACGGGGAAAAAGAACCTTTGATCGAGAAATACTTAAATAAAATAAGAGAATTAATTCACTAAACCTAGAGTATTATCTAATTACTCTTAAAGCTCTTGCCGTGTGTCCCCGACTTATCCTCCGGCTATTGCCGGAATAATTGATACGACATCTCCGTCGTTAAGTTTCGTGTCCACTCCGTCAAGAAACCTTATGTCTTCATTGTTCACGTAGAGATTTATGAATCTTCTTACGTTTCCGCTCTCATCACAGAGCCTGTTCTTTATGCCAGGACATTCGCTTTCCAGTTCTTCTATTAGAACTGATACCGTGGATGCTTCTATCTCAAGCTCGTCTCTGTCTCCTGAGAGTTTTCTAAGAGGGGTTGGAATTCTTACCGATATCATGTTTTTCTCCCGTTTTTTCCTTGGTTTATTAGAATTTTGCTTCTACCCGGATACCAATGACTATAACACGTAACGCTACAGTTTTTTACTGCTGTAAAGCTCTTCAAAATCTTCAAGAGTAGGCTCTATCACCTGGGGCTTTCCAAGCCTTCCCTCAACGGCATCCTGAGTCTTAAGACCGTTTCCAGTTATTGATATCACTATTGGTTCATCGCGGGGAATTTTTTCCTGGTCTATAAGCTTTTTCGTTACTCCGAGCGTTACTCCTCCCGCGGTTTCGGTGTAAATGCCTTCGGTCCTCGCAAGAAGCTCTATCGCATCCACTATTTCTGTGTCGCTTACGTCCTCCGCCGCTCCGCCGCTTTCCCTTATTATATTCATTGCGTAGTAGCCGTCGGCCGGAGTGCCAATAGCAAGGGATTTCGCTATAGTGTCCGGTTTTACTGGCTTGAACATCTCCCAGTTGTTTTTAAACGCGGTCGATATGGGCGAACATCCTGTTGCCTGAGCGCCGTATATTTTCGAACCCTGAGGTTCCACGATTCCGAGCAGCTCAAATTCCTTTATGGCTTTCCAGACCTTTGTGAGAAGAGAGCCGCTTGCCATCGGAATCACTATGTGCTTGGGGGCTTTCCATCCGAGTTGTTCCATTATTTCAAACGCGTATGACTTGGAACCTTCGGAATAATAAGGCCTCATGTTTATGTTCACAAAGGCCCAGTTGTATTTGTCGGCTATTTGGCTGCAGAGCCTGTTTACATCGTCGTAGGTGCCTTTTACGCCTATCAGATTCGCTCCGTAGACTATGGTGTTGAGTATTTTCGATTGTTCGAGGTCGTGGGGAATCAGTATGAAGCTTTTTAGATTTCCTGCAGCAGAAATAGAGGATACGGAGTTTGCTAAATTCCCCGTGGATGCGCAGCCGGTCGTCTCGAATCCGAACTCCTTTGCTTTTGAGAGGGCTACGGATACTACCCTGTCCTTAAAAGAAAGGGTGGGGTAGCAGACCGCGTCATTTTTTACGTAGATTTCCGAAACCCCAAGCGCCTCGGCCAGATTTCTGGCCCGCACAAGCGGAGTGTAACCTACCTGGGTTCCGAGAGTGGGCTCGGAGTCAAGGGGAAGAAGTTCTTTGTATCTCCATATGTTCTGCGGACGGGAAGCTATTTCTTCCCTCGAGAGATGCTTTTTTATCTCGTCGTAGTTGTATACAGCCTCGAGAGGACCGAAACACGTCTCACAGACATGCTTCGGCTCCTTGGGATAAAGCTCACCGCATTCCTTGCATTTAAGAGATTCTACGAAACCCATGACGCCTCCAAAATGTCAATCGGGAGTAAAAACTACCCTAACGGCTTTTGATGTCAAAGAAATCCCACGACTAACACTGTAGGCGTTAAGGAGTTTTTTGCTCAACTCACCCCTAATGGGCGTCTCCGGTCTTTTATTCGCAATGAGGCTTTCAGGTACACTTTCACGCAAAAAGGAGGCTCGGATGAACGTGCTTAGCGAGGACGGATTCTCAATACACGGCTTCAAGGTCAGCGAAAGCGACAGCAACTACAATTACTTGGTGGCGTGCGAAGAAACGGGGCAATGCGTGGTAATAGACCCGCTTGACCCAGTCACTCTTCTGAAAACCATAAGAGAGAGGGACTACAGGGTTAAATACGTCCTGAACACCCACGCGCATCCCGATCACATTTACGGAAACAATCCCATAACGAAGGTTTTTCTCTCCTCGAAGATTCTTATTCATACGACGGCTCTCGACCACGTTGCTCCAAGAAGCGAAGGTATAGAGGAGGGAGACGAGATATCGTTCGGAAAGCAGCGGCTTCAGGTGATTCATACTCCAGGGCACTGCCCGGAACACATCTCCTTTATAATCGGTGACAACATCTTTCTGGGAGATACGGTATTTGTCTCAGGATGCGGAAACGTAAAGTTCAGAGGGAAAGTCGAGGATCTTTATGAGACCTTTGCCTTTAAGCTTTCCGGTCTTTCTGACGGACTGAGGATGTTCTGCGGTCATGATTACGCGGAAACTAACCTTAGGTTCGCTCTTGAGCTTGCTCCGGAGAACGAAGATGCGAAGAAAAAGCTTGAGGAAATTCCCGAGGACAAGTTTCCTCGTTCAACCCTTGGGGAGGAGAGAACATACAATCCCTTTATGAGAACGGGTGATCCGGCCCTCCTGGATGCACTCAGGGAAAAAGACCCGTCTTTGGAGAATGATCCGATGGCGGTTTTCATAAAATTAAGAGAACTCAGAAACATATGGTAGACTCCGTGTTTTTCTTTTTTCCTGTAAAGCGGCGTTTGCCGGCGGGGAAAGGAGAATATAAGGTCTCTCGACAAGGTTAACGAGAATGAGTACGGAAGATAACTGCACAAAAGTGTCTGCGCGACTCGAGGCTCTTGCGGATAAAAGAATAGTTTTCCTCGACGGCGCTATGGGCACAATGATCCAAAGGCACGACCTCAAGGAAGAGGACTTCAGGGGAGATCTGTTTTCTGACCATCCGGTGGATCTAAAGGGCAATAACGATCTGCTTTCCCTTACAAGACCCGACGTCATATATGAAATTCACAGAAGATACTTCGAGGCCGGTTGCGATATCGTTGAGACTAACACCTTTAGCTCCACCTCCATAGCTCAGGCCGATTACGGCCTCGAAAGCTGGGTGAGAACCCTTAATGTAGAGTCGGCAAAACTCGCAAAGAAGGCAGCTTCTGACTTTATGGAGAAAAACCCCCATAGGTCATGTTTTGTTGCCGGAGCACTGGGTCCGACTAACAAGACTGCGTCAATGTCCCCTGACGTAAACGATCCGTCTTACAGGGCGGTTTCCTTTGACCAGCTCGTGGAGGCTTACCGCGAGCAGACAGAAGCTCTTGTTGAGGGAGGGGTGGATATACTTCTGCCCGAGACCACTTTTGACACCCTGAACCTCAAAGCGGCCATATACGCCATTGAAACCTTTTTCGATGCGCGCGGTGGTGAGAGGATTCCAGTCATGCTTTCCGTTACCATAACGGATCGTTCCGGGCGCACCCTCTCAGGGCAGACAGTGGGGGCTTTCTGGAACTCGGTTCGCCACGCAAAACCCTTCAGCGTCGGCATAAACTGCGCGCTTGGGGCGGAAGACATGCGTCCTTACATTGAAGAACTCTCTCGAATAGCTGACTGCCGCATAAGCTGCTACCCAAATGCAGGGCTTCCCAACCCGTTGAGTGAAACCGGATATGACGAGACTCCCGAGATTACTTCTACTCTTCTTCAGGATTTCGCGGAGAGCGGTTTTCTAAATATAGTCGGCGGATGCTGCGGCACCACTCCGGAGCACATAGAAATGGTTGTGGAAAAGCTCGGAGATATTCCGCCAAGAAAGATCCCCGTTTACAAAGACACAACCAGACTAAGCGGCCTCGAGCCCTTTAGCATAACCTCTGATGCCGAAGGGCCTTTCATAATGGTTGGCGAGAGGACCAATGTTACCGGTTCTCCCAAGTTCGCAAGGCTTGTAAAGGAAGGAGATTTTGAAGGAGCCGTTTCGGTAGCTCTTCAGCAGGTAGAAAATGGGGCGAACATAATAGATGTCAACTTCGATGAAGGGCTTCTTGACTCTGAAGCCTGTATGGAGCGTTTCCTTAATCTTATCGCGTCGGAACCCGAGGTGGTCAAGGTACCCGTAATGATAGACAGCTCGAAATGGTCCGTTATTGAACGAGGACTTAAATGTATTCAGGGCAAGTGCATCGTAAATTCCATAAGTCTTAAGGAAGGCGAGGAAGTGTTCTGCCAGCAGGCAAAGGCGGCAATGCGTTACGGTGCTTCGGTCGTGGTAATGGCTTTTGACGAAAAAGGCCAGGCAGCCTCAAAAGAGGATAAGGTAGCAGTCTGCAAAAGGGCTTACAGCATATTAACTGAAAAAGTGGGCATGGATCCCTGCGATATAATTTTTGATCCCAACATTCTTACGGTCGGAACAGGGATAGAGGAACACAATTCGTATGGCGTGGATTTCATCGAAGCTGTAAGGGAAATAAAAAAATCCTGTCCAAAAGCGCTTACAAGCGGTGGGGTAAGCAACGTATCTTTCTCCTTCAGGGGAAACAACATGGTGCGCGAAGCTATGCACAGCGCATTTCTTTACCACGCGATAAAAGCCGGGCTTGACATGGGGATAGTAAACGCGGGGATGCTCACCGTTTACGACGATATTGACCCTGAACTTCTTGAAAGAGTAGAAGACGTGCTTCTTAACCGTCATCCCGATGCCACGGAGCGTCTTGTTGAGTACGCAAAACGTTTTGAAGGTATGAAGTCCGCGGGCGCGGAAAAAGAAACTAGGCAATGGAGAGAACTTGGGGTTGAAAAACGTCTTGAGCACTCCCTTGTAAACGGCATAGCGGATTTCATCGAGGATGACACGGAAGAGGCCAGGGTCAAATACGGGAGGCCTCTTTACGTTATCGAGGGTCCTCTCATGGATGGGATGAAAGTAGTGGGGAGTCTGTTTGGTGACGGCAAGATGTTTCTTCCTCAAGTGGTGAAAAGCGCGAGAGTGATGAAAAAGGCCGTCGCATACCTCCAGCCCTTTATGGAAAAGGAAGAAAAGGGAAGCGGGGGAGTCAAAGGGAAGTTTGTTATAGCCACCGTGAAGGGAGATGTCCACGATATAGGGAAGAACATAGTGTCTGTGGTTCTCAGCTGCAATAACTATGAGGTAATAGACCTTGGGGTAATGGTTCCTTGCGAGAAAATACTCAACGTTGCAAGAGAGCATCAAGCGGACTTCATAGGATTAAGCGGACTGATTACACCTTCTCTTGACGAGATGGTGTATAACGCGAGAGAAATGGAACGTGGGGGGCTTAATATCCCTCTTCTTATAGGCGGAGCTACTACAAGCAGGGCTCATACGGCGATAAAAATAGCTCCTGGATACAGCGGCATAGTTGACCACATACCCGATGCCTCCATTGTTATAGGCGTGTGTAACGACATAATGAATCCGGAAAAGACCCGGCTTTACGTGGAGGAACTTAAAAAAAGCAACTCAGAGCAACGCCAGCGTTTTGAAAAAGCCCGCGGCCAGGCGGAATATATTTCTATAGAAAAGGCAAGGGAAAAAGCATTTCCGACTGAATGGGAGAATATAGCAATACAGCACCCGGGGCGGCTTGGAGTTTTTGTCTTCGACACCATCTCACTTGAAGAAGTCGCCGGTTACATAGATTGGTCTCCTTTTTTCTGGGCGTGGGAGCTCAAAGGGGTTTTCCCGAAAATACTTGAGCACCCCAAAAGAGGAAGCCAGGCAAAAAAACTTTACCGGGACGGTCAGGCGCTCCTTAAGCGGATAATCCTGGAGAAAGTTTTCACTCCCCGTGCGGTTGTTGGAATCTTCCGCGCAAACAGTGTCGGAGACGACGTTGAAATCCATGGAGAGGAAAAACGGGTTCTGGCCATGCTCCATTTCCTAAGACAGCAGGAAATACGGTCTAAACAAGGGCACTTTTATTGTCTTTCCGATTTTATAGCGCCAAAAGCCTCGGGCAGAGAAGATTACATGGGGGGCTTTGTGGTAACTGCAGGCGATGGGGTTGAGAAATTTTCCGCGGACTTCAAGGAAAAAGGGGATGATTACAATTCGATTATGACAAGCGTGTTGGGAGACAGAATAGCCGAGGCTCTTGCCGAAATGATCCATAAAAAAGTAAGAGACTTCTGGGGATACGGGAAAGAGGAAAAGCTCAGTTCCGAAGACTTGATAAGTGAAAAATACAGGGGAATAAGGCCTGCTCCCGGCTACCCGTCCTGTCCTGATCACACGGGAAAGAAGATTCTCTGGGACCTTCTCGAGGCGGAAAAACACACGGGAGTATCACTTACCGAAAGCTTTGCCATGACCCCGTCGAGTTCGGTTTCGGGTTTTTACATGACCCATCCCGAATCAAGGTATTTTTCTCTTGGGAAAATACTGAAGGATCAGGTTCTGGATTATGCGAAAAGAAAGGAAATCGGTCTTGAGGAAGCGGAAAAATGGCTCCGCCCGAATCTTGGATACTGAGAGAAAATTTCTCTGCAAAATCGAAGACTTGCTTGACAAACGGTTTTAAAATATCTAGAGTGAAATCTAGAGTCCTAGTTCTATTTGTTTTCTAAAGCTCTTATGAAAAAGTCGGATATTGAAAAAGAACTTTCACGGAAATTCAACCTTAATTCCGTAGAATCCAGAAAGGTTCTGGACGTCATAATTGACGCTATGATTGGGATGCTTCGCGACGGAAAGAGAATAGAGATAAGGCATTTCGGAAGTCTCTTTACAAAAAATTACCAGCCTTATGAAGGAAGAAATCCGAGAACAGGCGAAAAAATAGAAATTGGCGAAAAGACTCTTCCACTGTTTAGGGTAAGTAACTGGCTTGCTCCGAAACTTACAGAAAAACAGAGCGATAAGTAACAGACCCCAGCGGGGGTTTGTTAACAACCCTTCTTTTATAAGCGCCCCAGATGCCTGTACTTGATATCCTTGTTTACCCCGACCCGGCGTTAAAGAGAAAATCCCTTTCTGTGGAGAAATTGAGCGAAGATGTGGACCGTCTTTTAGATGATATGGCGCAGACAATGCGTGACGCTAATGGTGTTGGACTTGCGGCCCCTCAAGTTGGCAAGAACATTCGGGTTCTCGTTATTGATATCCCCTCGCCTGAAGAGAATAAAAGTGAGTTCTATGAACTTATAAATCCCGAGATTGTTTCCTCCCGGGGATTTCAAACGGGAGAGGAAGGTTGCCTGAGCCTACCCGGGTTTTTCGCGAACATAAGAAGAAAAGAGCATGTTCGGGTATCTGCCCTTGACAGAGAAGGTAAGCGTTTCACCATTGACGCGGATGGAATGCTGTCAAGAGTTCTTCAACATGAAATTGACCATCTTGATGGTATATTGTTTTTTGACAGACTTAGACGGCTTAAAAGAGATCTTCTTGTAAAACAGATTAACGAGCGGTTTGTATCCGCGCGGGGTTGACTTCCCATTCTACTCGATTCTTCAGGTGCTTTCGCGACATGATTTCGGATCTGGTTAAAAACATAGAACCTTTCTATGTGATGGATATCCTTGAAAGGGCAAAGCAGCTTGAGAATGAGGGGTGGGACATAGTCCATTTCGAGGTCGGAGAACCTGATTTCAATACCCCGGAAGAGATATGCTCGGCCGCTGTGCATTGGATAGAGAAAGGCTACACAAAATACACAAGCAGCCTTGGAATTGAGGAGCTTCGCAAAAGTGTCGCAGAGGATTACAGCCGTACCTACGGCGTGGAAGTCGGGTATGAAAGGGTAATAATAACTATAGGCAGTTCCCCTGCGCTTCTGCTGGCGATGCTGACTGTTCTTAACCCCGGTGATGAAATATTAATAACGGACCCCCATTACGCATGTTATCCGCAGATAATAAGTGTTGCGAGAGGAGTTGCAAAGAAAATACCCGTTTACGAAAGCGATGGTTACCAAGTTGACCCTGCGGAAATCAGAAAAAACATCGGCAAGAAAACAAAGGCTATCCTGGTAAACTCTCCAGCTAATCCTACCGGGGCGGTTATGGACAGGGATGTTCTCCGGGAACTGTCCGAGATGGGTCTTTTTGTGATCTCAGATGAAATATATCACGGTCTTGTCTACGGTGCGCACGTTAACTCGATTCTGGAATTCACTGATGAAGCCATAGCGATAAACGGCTTTGCCAAACTTTATTCCATGACGGGTTGGCGTCTTGGTTACATGATAGTTCCCAAGAACCTCGTAAGGTATGTGCAGAAACTTCAGCAGAATCTTTTTATCTCCGCGGGATCTTTCGTTCAGAAAGCAGGAGTCGAGGCTATTGAAAAAGTGAAAAAAAGCGGCAAAAATGAAGCCATCGTAGCCGAGTTTGATAAAAGAAGGAAGGAAATGATAAAAGGACTTTCCTCGATCGGATTTGATATCGCAGTTGAGCCTAAGGGGGCATTCTACGTTTTTGTGAATTCTTCCAGATGGAGCCGGGACTCCTGGCGCCTCGCGTTTGATATTCTCGAGAACTGCCATGTGGGTGTAACTCCCGGAATAGATTTCAGCGACAGGGGAAGAGATTATCTGAGGTTTTCCTATACGACTTCAGTTGATTCCATAAGGGAAGGCATAAGAAGACTGGGTGAGTTTCTGGGATGAGCATTCTTCGAAAAAGAAAAAGACTTGCCTTGCTTGTAATCAGGAAGTAGCTTTCTGCGTTTTTAGAACAAGACGAATTCTCGTCAAAGGATAGTAGATGGATAAAAAGCTTGTTGTTGGAAACTGGAAAATGAACCTGCTTCGGGAGGAAGCACAGGAGCTGTCTGGCTCAATAGTCAACCTGCTGGGAGAAGACTACGATGCCTGTCAGGTAGTGCTTGTGCCTCCCTACACGGCTCTTGACGTAGTACGGAGCTGTATCTCGGGTTCAAACATAGATCTTGGGGCTCAAAACGTTTTCGGTAAGATTGGGGGAGCTTTTACGGGTGAGGTGTCTGCGCCGATGCTCGTGGATGCTGGATGTAAGTGGGTTATTCTCGGCCATTCCGAAAGAAGACACATAATTGGAGAAACTGATGAACAGATAAGCGAAAAGGTCTCCCTTTCAATTTCCTGCGGCTTGAAAATAATCCTCTGTGTGGGAGAAACTGAAGCCGAGAGGGAGGAGGCGGTTTGCAGAAGTGAAGACGCTTTGATGAGGAAAAGACTCCTCTTTTCACCAATAAAAACTCAGGTAGAAAGCGCATTACACTCTCTGGATGAAGAACAGGTCTCGGATATCGTTATAGCGTATGAACCAGTCTGGGCCATAGGGACTGGGGAAAACGCTACTTCTTTGGAAATAGCTGAAATCCATCAATATATAAGAGAACTTCTGACTGGAATGTTTCCCGGTTCGGGTAATAATGTAAAATTTCTATATGGCGGTAGCGTTAAAACGGGTAATATAGCCGAGATTATGTCCGTTAAAGAAGTTGACGGAGTTCTGGTTGGGGGAGCCAGTCTTTCGGTCGACTCTTTTTTTAGAGTAACAAAATCCGTTGGGGGTTAGAAATTGGAATTCTTGATACCGTCGGTAAAAATTATTCATATAGTGCTCAGTGTGCTTCTTGTACTGATCATACTGTTTCAGCCGAGCAAATCTGGCGACATAGGCTCAATGTTCGGAGGTGGAAGTTCAGAGTCAGTCTTTGGCTCAAGTGGAGCAATGCCTTTTCTTGTGAAAATGACGAGGCTCCTTGGGCTTCTATTTGTAATTACTTCTCTTTTTCTGGGTTACACTTCCGTAAAGTCGATAACGGGTTCGGTTGTGGAGAAATCGCCGAGCGAAATGTTTGAGGAATTTTCTCAGCCAAACGAAGAGCCTTCGGAAAAATCCCCGGGGCAGACCCCTGATGTGGAACAAACTGAACAATTGCACGAAGTTAAAACGGATGTGGGTGCTAAATCAGCGCCTGCTTCCTTAGCCGATACCGCTCCGGCCCAAGTGGCCCCTGAACTCAAAGATTCTAGCAAAACACCTGAAGAGTAAAAAACCACTTGTTTGGTGTCTTTTATTTGCAAGAACTTTAGTTAGTATAGAGAAAATAAGTTTGTACAATAGCAACGCGCCAGTTTGGAGGTTTTAAATAAAGATGGCATACATAATTGCCGAACCATGTATCGGAGTGAAAGACAAAGCTTGTGTCGAGGCATGTCCGGTTGATTGCATATATGAAGGAGATGATCAGTTGATTATCCATCCCGATGAATGTATAGACTGCGGAGCATGTGTTGACCCATGCCCGGTGGATGCCATATTTCACGAAGACGAATTGCCCGAGAAATGGCAGGAGTTTATTGATATAAACAAAGATTTTTTTGAGGGCAAAGAAGGCCTTGAGCCGGCCAGGAATGACTGAACTTCAGTAAGAAAAAACTTTAGAGAAGAAAGGGGGACCTGAGAAGTTCATGTCCCCCTTTCTTATGTTTACGAGCAGGTTTTCTGTCCGGATCGATGTCGCGTGTGGGGAGACACCTTATAACTTCCCTTGGCGTCAAATCCTATCTGCTTGCGGCCTGAGAAGTTTTGCGTATATATTTTGCTGTTCAAGATGAATATCCGGGATTTAAAAGCGAAGGCACGCAAGGTGCTTCGATTTCTAAAAAAAACCTATCCCGACGCAAAATGTCATCTCGTTTTTAAAAACGCTTCGGAGCTTCTGATTGGGTCTATTCTCTCCGCTCAGTGCACGGATAAGCGAGTAAATATGGTAGCCCCAGGACTTTTCCGCAAATACCCGGACCTAAGAGCTTTTTCGCAGGCATCAGAAGAAGAACTCCAAAACGACATAAGATCAACGGGCTTTTACAGGAATAAGGCGAAAGCGATAATAAACTGTTCAAGGCAAATAATGCAAATGCACGCGGGAGAGGTTCCCTGCGAAATGGAAGAGCTGGTCAGACTTCCAGGAGTTGGAAGGAAGACTGCAAACGTTATAATCGGGAATCATTTCAGAAAACCCGGAATCATAGTTGACACGCATATAATGAGGTTAAGCCGTCGCATTGGCCTTACACGAAATTCCGACCCCGTCAAAATTGAATTCGATCTCAGGGAGTCTGTTCCAGAAAAAGACTGGACGTTTTTTTCGAATTCCCTCGGAGATCATGGAAGAGGTGTTTGCAAGGCGAGAAGACCGCTCTGCTCAAAGTGTGGGATATCACACATATGCTTGTACTTTGAACAACTTTACGCGTCATGACGACCTGTGGAATCAAAAGGATTTTTTGGAAAACACTTTTGATGGAGAGACCAGCGGGTATTTTTACCCAGTTCTTGTTTCTAAGGTGCATAAATGGAGAAACGGCGGATGAAATCCATTGATGATTATTCAGGTTTTTTCCCCTTCGGATGGCTAAGAGGTTTTCGGGGTGACAACTGGCAGATTTTCTGGAACAAGGGAACGGGAGATCTTTTTCTGAAAGCTACTTTGGAGAACACTTTCATAAAAGTTGGAGAGGCGCCAGACTGGGTGGAGGCAAAGAAAAAAGCGGATTTTCTGATGGAAAATCCCGATTCAGTCGCGATGGAACTTGGCGATCATTGAATTTGCCTCTCGCAAGTCTTGGATTCGGTACGTCTTTTAACTTTGCAATTCTTCTCAGGTGTCGGAATTCGTCACAGATGCTATTGACTTGCCCGGTTGATCTTTATAATATCAGTGTTTTTTAAAAACAACCCCGTTTAATAATGAAATACGTAGAGCAGGAACTGATTTCCGTACCGGTGGGAAAGGGGAGGGTTAACGCCCTTTACTACAGAGCGCTTAACAACGACTCTGACAAGAGAAAAACTGTAGTTATTCATGTTCACGGGTTTCTGGGAAATTTTCTTGACGGAAGCCAGAGGTTTTTGCCCCCGCTTCTCGCCAAGGCCGGCTATTCGTCTATCTCGATAAATACCAGAATGGCCAATTTCGGGCTTTTCTTCGGTTTTGGAATAGTGGACGAGACCATTCCGCAGATAGACGGGGTAGTGAGGTACTTGGGTGAGATCGGGTATGAGAGAATCATCGTTTCGGGCTACAGCCTGGGGGGAGGAGTGGTTCTCAGATATCTTTCGGTGAAAAGCCGCCAGCCGGATTCCGATGAATTGGGCCTGCTAAAGGGCGTAATTGCCCTTGCTACTCCCTATTCGATTCCCGACTCGATAAGGAGAAGATGGAACAAGTGGGAAAGTCAGCCTTCTTACGATGAGGTGTATGAGGAGGCGAAAACTATACTTGGCGATAACCCCCATGATTCAAAACAGGACAGGACGATTCTTATTTTCAAGGCCAGGGGGAACTCTTACCAGCCTGAGCACACAGAAATATATACATATAAAACATGGTGGTTTCTCGCCGGTCCGGAGGCAACAGCCGTAAAGAGCTATAAGCAGATAGAGAACATAAAACTGCCGATTCTTCTTATACAAGGCTGGAATGATACATTTGTAAAACCCGGTGAAACCCACAACCTTGCACAGATAGCCATAAATAACGGAAATGAAGACGTTTCCGCCTATTATCTTAACACGGGTCACAACCTCGATGGAAAGGAAGATGAAATGGGCGACATTATAGTAAGGTGGCTTGACAGAAGATTCGTCTGATTCTACGATGGTAACCGAACAGAAGAGTCTTCTTACTTATAAGACTGAAGATGGGTTCGAGGTGAATTCTCTTCTTGTCACCCCTGCGTTTGCCTCGGAAGAAGATCTTTACGAGTCCCCCATAATCATAAATCTCTATGGAGTATTGGGACATTTTCTCACAAGGGGAACCCCGGTCAGACTCCCTCCGCTTCTTAAAGAAAAAAATATAAGCACGCTTTCTGTGAATACCCGCATGGCGTTTATGGGTCAGATAATGGGGGAGGGAACCTTTCCCGACACAATTCATGAAATGAAGGAATCGGTGAATATTCTTCAAAAAGAAGGGTTTCGCAACATTTATATGCTAGGCTACAGCCTGGGGGCTAACATGACCGCCTACTACGCCAGCCAGACCGGTTCTTTTGGGATAAAAGGGCTTATACTGGAAGGCTGTTCCTATTCTCTTCCCTATTCACAGCAAAGAAGGCTTGAGAGAAACAGGAGTATTCCTTCTTATGAGGCTATCTATCTAAAAGCCAGAGAGGTCTTGGGTCCGAATCCCGAGAAGAAGAAAAACGATCAGGTATTTATTGTCTACAGAGCCTGGGGCGATTCCTTCAACCCGGTTGATGCCGAGATGTTTACTTACAGGACTTGGTGGTTCATGAGAGGACCTCATGCCTACTACGCAAAAACCTGCGAGATTATAAAGGATGTGGAAATCCCCGTTCTATTTATCCATGGAGTAGACGACGACATCGTTGATGTCTGGGAGCCCAGGGAGCTTAAGAATATAATGAATCAGGCGGGTAACGAAGATGTGACGCTGCACTATATACAGGGAGCGAAACATGACTGTGTAGAAAATCCCAAAGACTCGATAGATGCAATAACCGGATGGATATCAAAGGTTAACGCAAAGACATAAAACCAGTTTCTTTAATGGGTCTTGCGGATTCTATGAACCGAATCGAATTTATTCTTGCAAAAAGGGAAACTTTGTATATCTTAGAAGTCCTTTAATAAAATAATCGATTTTCCCCAACATTTTTATTCTTCGTAAGCCTGTAGGCGATAGGGAATTTGGAGGCAAAAAACATGTCCGAAAATTTTTCAATCGAAAAGGAGCTTTCAGAAAAACACCAGCTTGAAGATCCTTCCGGGGTTTATTACGACCTCTCTGTTCCCAGGCTTTATGAAGAGGCGATTAAAAGAAACGAAGGACGCATTGGTGAGCGGGGAACTTTTGTAGGCTTCACTTCTCCCCATACTGGAAGATCTCCTAAGGACAGGTTTGTGGTAAAAGACTCTTCTACGGAAAAGTATATAGACTGGGGAGCGGTAAACCAGCCTGTGTCACCTGAGGTATTTGATCACTTTTATGAAAAAGTGATGGATTATTTCAAAGGGAAAGACGTTTTTGTAAGAGACCTTCAGGTCTGCGCCCATCCCAACTACAGAACAAACGTAAGGGTGATAAACGAATTTGCGTGGCACAATCTTTTCGTAAACAACCTTTTCATAAGGCCGGACGCTTCCGAACTTCCCCACAGTGAAGTGGGTTTTACCGTTATCTCGGCCCCGGGTTTCAAGGCGGATGATCCCGAGAGCTACGGGCTTAACAGCGAAACGTTCATATTTCTTAACCTGAGCCGAAGAATTGCTCTTATCGGGGGAACGCGCTATGCGGGAGAAATGAAAAAATCCGTTTTTGCCGCAATGAATTTCCTTTTGCCGGAAAAAAACGTTTTTCCAATGCACTGCTCAGCAAATATTGGGAAAGATGGAAACGTAGCTCTTTTCTTCGGACTGTCGGGAACGGGCAAGACTACGCTCTCCGCCGATCCTGAAAGAGCGCTTATTGGGGACGACGAGCACGGATGGTTTGATGAAGGAGTTTTTAATTTCGAGGGCGGGTGTTACGCAAAAACAATAAAGCTTAGTCCAAAGACAGAGCCCGAGATTTATCGGGCGGCGCTTAATTTTGGCTCGGTTCTGGAAAACGTTGATCTTGACCTAGAGACGGGAAAGATAGATTTTGACAGTGACAGGTATACTGAGAACACTCGCGGGGCTTACCAGATTGATATGCTTGAGAACATCGTTCCCGAAGGAGTAGGCAGCATTCCGAAAAGTATTTTCATGCTGACTTATGACGCTTTCGGAGTTCTGCCCCCGATATCTAAGCTTGATCCTGACCAAGCAATGCGTTATTTCCTTCTGGGATACACGGCGAAGGTTGCTGGTACGGAAAGAGGGATAAGCAAGCCCCAGGCGACTTTCAGTTCATGTTTCGGATCTCCCTTTCTTCCGAGACCCCCGAAGTTCTACGGCAGAATGCTGAAGGAAAGGATGGAGAAGCACGAGGTAACCGTCTGGCTTCTGAATACCGGGATTTCTGGCGGACCTTTCGGAGTTGGTAAAAGAATGCCTCTCCCATCCACAAGGGCTCTTGTTAGTGCTGCGGTAGACGGTTCACTTGACGGTAGCGAGTTTGTCAAAATCCCTATACTTGATTTGTTTGTGCCGGTTGAGTGTCCAGGGGTTGATTCGACTCTTCTTCAGCCCAGACTTTCATGGGATGATCAGAAAGAATATGACCGCAAAGCCAACACACTATCGGATCTTTTCGAAAAAGAATACGAAAAATATCTTTAGGGTTAGCAGTCGATTTCAGCTCAACGGATTAGGCTAGTGGCCGAGCGTGGATATCGACGTAGCGCTGCCATTTATTAATGGTATTCCTTCCCTTTGATCAAAGGTTTACGGACATGCGTAGCCCATGATCACTGAAAGTGCTGTTCTCAGGCCGCAGATTTTTCCGTAACACTTCCTTGCGTTTACCACCCATAGCAAATTTCTCTGTCGTGCTCACGTCATTTCCCCGCAAGAAAAGCTTAGTCAGGATGGGGGGAATGAGGGGGGGAAACTTGATTGTAAAAGTCAAAACAAAATATAAAATCGTGTAGCATGTAGGTTCGGATTTTCTTCGTTAGGGTAGGCCTCAAGATGGAGTTCATAAGAGAATACAAAGATTTTTCTCTGATCACCCTGGGGAATTTTTTCTTCCAATGTGGTTTCACCTCGTTTTTCCTGCTGCCGCTTTTCATAAAAGACCTAGGAGGTGACACGGCCTCCATTTGGTTACGTGATGGGGACTTTCGGTATAGCGTCAGTCAGTACCGCCCTGGTTTCCGGTTTTTTTATAGATCGTTACGGGCAGAGGATCTTCATGCTCTTGGGTTCAGCCCTAATGTTCTTGTTCTCCATTCTTTACCTGTTTGTATCGGATATTAACGCAATGATGTACGCTTTGAGGCTTCTGCAGGGTGTTGCATTCGGCCTTTTCTTTACTTCCGCGGCTACAGCGGTTTCGTACACCATTCCTAGGAATATAAGGCATTCTTGTCTTACCACCTTCGGTATTACGATGATAGCCTGTTTCTCCATCGGGCCTTTCTTTGGAGAAATTCTCATTGAAAAATTCGGTTACCATACGTTTTTTCTCTACGCTTCCAGCTGTTTGCGTTTATATCTTGCTTCTTCTCTGCGGAGACGCCCCGTGGCGTGCTCAGGGGGCAGGTTTTCCAAGGATTCCTCAATGTTCTGTTTTCCGACAGGTTCAGCATACTTTTTCTGATGAACCTGATGATTGCCGTGGGACTCGGGTCTTTAGTCCATTTCTTCCACATTCATCTCAAAGAACAGGGCCTTTCTATGGGAATTTTCTTTATTATCTATGCCTTGGTGGCAATATTAATCAGGGTTTTTGGAGGAAAGTTCTCGAATCTTATAGAGAGAAGAAAGATCGCTCTGCCAGCACTCTTTATGATAGTTGTCTCGATGCCCATAGCTTTTTTCGTGGACAGCTATACACATTTGGTTTTGTTCTCTTTGGTATTTAGTATAGGCTACGGATTTGCCTATCCCACAATAAATACAATGGTTATTGACAGAGCGCATGCCGGCGAGAGGGGAACCGCGGTGGGCATATTTAATATGGCCTACGGAACAGGAATAAACTCTTCCGCTATTATTCTAGGACTGATCGTGCGTGATTACGGCTTCTTCAGCATGTACTTGTCAACCGCGATGTTCTTGGTCGCTGGGTGTGTTATCTTTACTTACAAGTACTACATAACCGCAATAATGGGTGAGGAAGCCGCTGTAGAATAGAACAAAGAAAGATATACATCTTTTCTTTTTACTTTTCTCCCGAGAAGAGAACTTACGTGGCAACGGCTAGAAAACCTAATCCTGCGCTCCAACACTGTTTGGGAAAATTCTAAACGGGGAAGCAGAAAATCATATAGAAACTGCTTGAACCAAAAGCTTTAATCGACTGTTTCTACTATGATTTTTCAAATTGCTGTTGGGAATTTTCTCTGGCGTCCCCGAGGGGATTTGAACCCCTGTTACCGGCGTGAAAGGCCGATGTCCTAGGCCTGACTAGACGACGGGGACGACGGAAAAATGAGCCGTACAGGATTCGAACCTGTGACCCACTGCTTAAAAGGCAGTTGCTCTACCAAGCTGAGCTAACGGCCCCGAAGATGCCGTATTATATCACGGGCCCCTTTCATGTCAAAAAATCACAGTTGTCCTGATAGAAGGTATAAAATCATGTAAACTTCCCTTCTTTCACTTTCTTTCTTCAGTTCACCATTTAAGATGCTTTTCCTACAAAAGTACAGAGATTTCTCCTTAGTTACTTTGGGGAACTTTTTCTTTTTCTGTAATTTTTCCTCTTTCTTCCTGCTCCCGCTTTTCATAAGAGATATTGGGGGTGACGAGGCCCGTATAGGTTACGTTATGGGAACCTTCGGCATAACTTCCATAGGAGCCATTCCCTTTGTAGCCTTTCTGATAGATCACTACGGGCGAAGGAGATTTATGCTTGCGGGTTCTTTTTTGATGTTTCTGACCTCCCTTCTGTACATTCTCATATCGGATATTGACGTAAAAATATTCATTCTGAGACTCATGCAGGGAGTCGCTTTCGCTTTTTTTTTCACCTCTGCGGCTACTGCGGTCTCCGATTATGTTCCCAGTGAAATAAGGGCTTACGGACTTGGCCTTTTCGGTGCCTTCACAATAGCTTCTTACTCGATTGGGCCTTCTCTGGGAGAATTGGTAATCGAAAGATTCAGTTACTCAATCTTCTTCCTCTATACTTCCTTGTTCAGCCTGCTTGCCTTTGTTTTTTGTTTCTTCTCACGGGAAGGGAGCTTTACGGTATCCAAAAAATCCGTTTTCAGTGGATTTTTTGACGTTGTCTTCTCCGCTAGGTTCAGGGTGCTTCTGCTGACCAATCTTATAATTGCCGTGGGGCTTGGAAGCATGCTCAATTTTTTCTCTGTTTTTCTTAAGGAAAAGGAAATTAGCGCGAGGAGTTTTTTCCTCACCTATTCAATAACCGTGATATTAATCAGGGTCCTGGGTGGGAGGCTTCCAGATATTATTGAGAGAAGAAAAATAGCCCTGCCTTCAATGTTCATCATGGTCCTGTCCCTGCTGGCGGTTTTTTCAATAAATTCCACTCTGAGTGCCGTTTTGGTTTCCTTTATCTTCAGTCTGGGTTACGGAATTCTTTACCCCACCATAAGTGCGATGATTATCGATAGGGCGCTTGATGATGAGAGGGGAGCGGCCATGGGAGCGTTTAACATGTCATTTAGCATCGGGATAAACTTTTTCGCCTTTGGCCTCGGAATCATAGCGCGCGATTACGGGTTTTCTAACATGTATTTAGCAGTGGGCATATTCATGTTTGCTGGTTGCATTATCTTTACCTATAAATATTTCATAAGTGCGGGGAGGGCAAAGCGACTTTTATGAAAATAAAATCCGGTGACACGGTTCTTCTCGTTTCTCCCGACAACAAAAGTTTCATGATAGTTGTGGAAGAGGGCAGGTCTTTCAGTTCTCATATGGGAATACTCGATCTTTCGTCAGCGCTTGGAAAAACATATGGGGAGACCTTAGCTTCGAGTCTCGGAAATGATTTCGTGCTTCTTAGTCCGACTGTTGAACAGAAGGTGATGAAGGTGAGGAGGTCTACGCAAATCGTTTACCCCAAGGACGCGGCGCTGATTCTTTTTAAGACGGACGTGAGGGCGGGAACCAGAGTGGTTGAAGCCGCGACTGGCTCAGGAGCTCTTACCATCGCGCTTGCGAATTCAGTGGCTCCTTCGGGAAAAGTCTATACGTATGAGAAAAGAGAACAATTCATGAATAACGCCAGAGACAACGTGCGGCGGGCAGGACTTTCAGAGTACGTGGAATTTAACTGTGGTGATGTCAGAGAGGGCTTTAAGGAAAGGGACGTTGACGTTGCGATACTTGATCTTCCTTCTCCATGGTACGGAATCCCTGCGTCCTACGAAGCTCTTGTTCCAGGTGGGAGGATCGCAAGTATTTCCCCGACTTACAACCAGGTGGAAAGAACAGCGGAAGTGCTTGAAGAAACGGGTTTTGTAAGAATTGAAACCGTGGAACTCATAATGAGAAACTACCAGGTAAAAAAGGGAAAGACCCGCCCCGATAACAGAACCGTGGCGCACACCGGATTTCTTACCTTCGCTTTTAAAGGAATAGGCGATGTCGCCGCCCGCGAGTGAAAATGACTAGCGAACAACTCCTTGAGGAAGGAGCGAGACGAATAGGTCTCGATAACCTCAGGATCGACCTTTTCCTCTCTTACATTGATCTGCTGCGCAAGTGGGGCGAACGCATAAACCTAAGTTCGGTTCTCACTGACCGGGAAATTATAATCAAGCATCTGATTGATTCCCTTACCGTGGCTGAATTCATGCCTTCGGGTTCAAGGGTGATTGACATAGGAACAGGCGCCGGGTTTCCCGGGATTCCGCTTTCTATTTACGACTCCTCCCTTCGCGTTACGCTTGTTGAGTCTGTGGGGAAGAAAGTCGCTTTTCTAAAAGATGCAAAAAGATCTCTCGGACTCTCAGGTATCGATATTCACCATGCCAGGGCCGAGGAGTTAACCGACAGCATGAGGGGGTGTTTTGACCGGGTGACATTCCGGGCGGTTGGAGGCATGGATACTGTAGTTGCTCTTGGTACTCCCTATCTAGATATCGGAGGGGAGATGGTTATAATGAAGGGGCCCCGGGGAAAAAAGGAGTGGGAAGATTACGTGAACCGGCATCCGGAGGATATGGAGCTTCTTCTGACAAAAGAGTTCAAACTGCCTTTTTCGGGTGAAAACAGGGTAATTATTGTAACAAAATCGCTATACCCGCGGATGGAGATGAAAGTTTGAGGACCATAGGAGTAATAGGCGGGAGCGGTCTTTACGAAATGGAGGGGCTTTTGGATGTTAAAAGCGTTTCCATGAAAACTCCGTGGGGCAGCCCTTCCTCAAGTCTCGTCACTGGAACTCTCGGCGGCATGCGTATGGTTTTTCTTCCAAGGCACGGGACGGGACACACTATATCCCCATCGGAGATAAATTTCCGGGCGAACATATATGCGATGAAAGCTATGGGAGTCGAGTGGATTATATCCGTAAGCGCAGTGGGAAGCTTGAAAGAGGAAATAGAACCCGGACACATAGTAATACCGGATCAGTTCATTGATAACACAAAGGGACGGCCTTCTACCTTCTTTGAGGGTGGCATGGTAGCGCACGTTTCAATGGCCGATCCAGTGTGTTCCGTACTCTCGGATTGTCTTGGAGAGGCATCGCTTGGCTGTGGCGGTACGGTTCACTCGGGAGAAACCTATGTCTGTATTGAGGGTCCCCAGTTCTCTACCAAAGCGGAGAGCCATCTTTACAGAAAATGGGGAGCAGGCGTTATAGGAATGACTGCGATGCCGGAAGCGAAACTCGCGAGGGAAGCTGAGATTTGCTATTCCGTGATAGCTCTTTGCACCGATTATGACTGCTGGAACGAAGATCACGACGATGTTAAAGTCTCAGATATAATCGAAATCATGAATAAAAACGTCGATGCGGCGAAAAAGATATTGGCTGCTGTGATTGATACTATCCCGGGGAAAAGAGCATGTCCCTGTGCCGACGCCCTTGGTTACTCCATGATAACGTCCCCGGAGCGCGTAGCCGAAGACACTAAGAACAGGCTTGAGCTTATTATAAAAAAATACATGTAGAGGTTTTAGATGAGCATTATTGTCGTGGGTTCAGTAGGTATTGACACAATAGAAACACCTTTCGGAAGAGAAGAGGATGTCCTTGGGGGATCCGCCTGTTATTTCTCTCTTGCGGCCCGTAATTTTACAGATGTCCATATGGTTTCAGCTGTAGGAGAAGATTTTCCTCCAGGCTATTCCGAACTGCTTCGCTCAAAGGGCGTTGATACTGAAGGAATAGCGGTCGGTGCCGGAGAAACCTTCAGATGGGAAGGCAGATATGACTATGACATGAAGGATCCCGAAACCGTTTCCGTAACCCTTGGCGTTTTGGGATCGTTTGATCCTGTGGTTCCTGAAAAATCGAGAGATGCCGACTATCTTTTCCTGGCCAACACCGACCCCGAGATACAGATGAAAGTTCTTGAGCAGGTAAGTTCGCCTCGCGTCATTGCCTGCGATACCATGAATTTCTGGATAGAGAACAAACTGGAGGAGCTTAAACAACTTCTCCGCAGAGTGAACATTCTCATAATAAACGATTCTGAAGCGAGGCAGCTATCCGAAGAACCCTTGATAGCCAGAGCGGCGAAGAAGATAATGAACATGGGTCCGGAATTTCTGATCGTGAAAAGAGGGGAGTACGGAGCTTTGCTTTTTTCTCAGGAAGACTTGTTTTTTGCCCCCAGTTACATACTCGAAAAAGTGCTTGACCCGACAGGAGCGGGAGACACTTTTGCCGGGGGATTCATGGGTTATGTGGCGTCTCAGGATAAAGACCTTGATTTTGCCGGTTTTAAAAAAGGGGTTGCCTACGGAAGCGTTATGGCTTCTTTTACCGTTGAGGATTTCAGCGTAAGACGTCTCGGCTCGCTTCAAAAGCAGGAAATAGAGGAGAGATACGGACAGTTTCTGAAGCTCTCTATGATGTAGAAGAGGGAATCAGCTAAGGGATTTTACGTATCTCATGCGGATGTTGTAAATCATGTCGTCGAGAAGTTGCTTTTCCTCTTCTGTAAGATTTCCCTCGGTTTTTTCCGCTAGTATCTCGAGTATGGTTATGGTGTGCTTGGCGGCGGGAATGTTAACTTCTCTTTTTTTCGAGTGCGGATCGGGAATTTCTCCCAGGTGGATAAGAGCCGAGGCATTTAACGAAAGAATAAACCCCGAAAAATCCATTTTCAATTCATCTCTTTCGCCACTCACTGCAAAGCACTCTCCTTAATAGGTATGTCCTTAACTCCACCAGATCAATTATAGATACTGGCGGAATTTTTTTCTAGGGTCGTAGGGATATTTCTCTTTCATCTCGCTCATGAGATCTTCCATGTATTTACCAGATTCTTGCGGCATTGCTATCTGAACAACTACGAACTGATCCCCTCTCTTGCCGGTCTTGGGATTTTTCACTCCCTTTTCTCTAAGTCTCATTTTTGTGCCGCTTCCGACCCCGGGAGGGATCGTGAGTTTTACCGGGCTCTCTATGGTTGGCACGTCAATCAGCGTTCCCAGAGCGGCTTCATAAACCGTTAACGGAAGGTCAATATATATATCGTCATTCTCCCTTCTGAAGATCGGGTGGGATAAAACCTTTATTTCAAGTATGAGATCCCCGGCCATGGAATTCAGCTGTTCGCCTTTACCCGGCAGCCTCACCTTAGACCCGGTTTTCACTCCTGCCGGAATCTTGACCGTTATTTTTTTCGTCCCGCCCTCGGGGGATTTCATCAGAAGTTCTTTTTCTCCGCCTTTTACGGCGGTCTCGAAATCAAGCGTTACGGTATGCTGGATGTTCTTCGGTTTTCTAGGCTGCTGTCGCGTGGCGCCGAAATCGAAAATATCCCCGACATTCCCTCCGGCTCCACCCCTACCGTAAGATGCTCCTCCCTGGGAGAAGATATCTTTGAAAATCTCGTCTATGCCCGGAAAACCCCGCGAATACTGCCTATAACTTCCACCTCCGCCCCCCGGCCTCTGTCCACCGAAACCGCTTGTTCCGAACATGTCGTAGGTTTTTTTCTTCTCGGGGTCAGAAAGGGTTTCGTAAGCGTGCTGGATTTCTTTGAATTTTTCCTCGGATCTTTTATCCCCCTGGTTCATGTCGGGGTGATGTTTCCTGGCGAGGTCTCTGTACGCCTTTTTTATCTGATCCTGTGTTGCGTTTCGCGGTACGCCGAGCACCGCGTAAGGGTTCTTTCCTGTATTCATGAAAATAAAAACCTCGATCTTTCCATGCTCTTTTGTAATTCTACTTGAGATTCAAGAAAATTGGTCAGGATCATATTACTTTGATGATCTTCGCAGGCTCGATTAAAAGGCCGTTTGGATTTTTGGGAGGTTGAATCAGGTAATTGATTTGAAATTGCAGAGAAGCCGACAGTGTGGTTATCTCTGTTGGTCAGTCTTCTATGGATTCAAGTATTCTGTCCGCGATTTCAAAAAAAGCCTTTCCCGCGACGCTTTGCGGATCAGATTCCACAATAGGGGTTCCGTTATCCCCGCCAATTCTTATTCGGGGATCAATCGGGATCTCTCCCAGGAATGGAACCTCGAACCTCTCCGCCATCCGTCTTCCTCCGCCCCTGCCGAATATGTCGATCTTTGCGTCTACACCTGGTATATCGAGATAACTCATATTCTCCACTATGCCAAGAATGGGAATATTGAGTTTGTTAAACATCAGTATCCCCCTCCTCACGTCCACGAGGGCTACGTCCTGCGGAGTGGTTACTATGACCCCTCCGCTTATTGGAGCCGTCTGTGCCATAGAAAGCTGGGCGTCCCCTGTGCCTGGAGGAAGGTCAATTATCAGGTAGTCGGTTCCGCTCCACTCAACATCTTCAATAAACTGCTTTATCGCTCCATGCACCATGGGTCCTCTCCATATAACGGCATCTTCCTCGTTCACGAGAAAACCGATGGACATTACCTTGATGCCGAATTTTTCTATGGGAATGATCTTGTCGTCGGTAGTCGCCCGGGGCTTTTCACTTATCCCCATCATTAAAGGAGCGCTCGGTCCCCAGATATCGGCATCCATAAGCCCGACTTTCTTTCTTTTCTTGGAAATCGCCAGGGAAAGATTGGTCGCTACTGTTGATTTGCCGACTCCTCCCTTGCCGCTTGCTACGGCTATGTAGTACTTTATGTCGGGAAGTTTGCTTTTTTCACCCCCCGAGTCGGTAGTTATCTGCTTCTGCGGCCGCGCGCCGATCTTAATCGAAAGATCTTCGACCCCGGATATGCCGAAGATGGCTTTTCGGACTTCTTCTTCAATTGCGGACTGAAGCTTCTGGTCTGGCTTGGGAAGCACTATGGAGAGGGTGACCTTAGAGTCTTCTACGAGAATATCTTTTACGAGACCGAAGGATACTATGTCCCGGTTAAAACCAGGATAGTTCACTCCCTTAAGAATTTTTATTATCTGTTCTCTGGTTATTTCCACAAAAAGAGTCTCCCTACGTGATACCCAGCTTCTTTTTTCCTTCTTCGGATATCATGTCGGGGTTCCAGGGAGGGTCCCAGATCACTTCTATGAGCACATTACCAGCCCCTGCGTTCTTAAGAGCCATTTCCGCCTGACCGGCTATCTGAGCGCCCATGCCGCACCCGGGAGTGGTAAGCGTCATCTTGATTTGAACGTTTCGCCCGGAGATTTGGGTGTCGTAGATAAGTCCCAGATCCACTATGCTTACGGGAAGCTCAGGGTCATGAACTTCCCTTAGGGCAGCATAGATAACTTCTTCGGTTATTTCCGGGCTGTCTTCGGTTTTTTTCTTCTTTTCAAACTTGGTAAAAGATACGGCGCTTTTATCCTTTGCGGAATCGCCCCTGTCTATCTGAATTATTTTCTTCATTCCCATGATTTTTTGCCTCCTGATTTCCCCTTTATATTGCCTAACTATAAAAAGCTTGTTTAAATTGATATTTCCCTATCCAATAAAGATTATTTCTTGTCCTTTGCCGCACTCTTCAAAAGAAGTAAACATCTCTTAGGATATTAGTCGAGTGAATAAATACTTCGGAAGATATATTCGGCCTTACCTTTTCTTGACACTATAATAACTATTCAATAGCATTTTCCGCAAGTCATGAGACAATCCCGGCAGATATTAATCGGCGACGTGGCAATAGGCGGGGGAGCTCCCATATCGGTTCAGTCAATGACCATTACCGATACCAGAGATGTCGCGTCAACCGTCTTCCAGATAAAAAGACTTGAAGAAGCTGGCTGTGATATCGTCAGAGTCGCCGTTCCGGACATGGATGCCGCAAGAGCTCTGGGGCCTATACGGAATGAAATAAAAATCCCCCTTGTCTCGGATATACACTTTGATTACAGACTGGCACTTGAGTCAATAAAACAGGGAGTTGACGGGATGAGAATAAATCCCGGAAACATCGGCGCCAGGTACAGAATAAAGGCTGTGGTTGACGCCTGCAGGGAAAGAAAAATTCCCATAAGAATAGGCGTAAATTCGGGCTCTCTTGAAAAAGACATACTCAAAAAGTACAAGCACCCCACCGCGGAAGCCTTGGTTGAAAGCGCGATGAGGCATGCGCGCATACTCGAGGACCTTGATTTTTACGACATAAAGATTTCAGTCAAGTCCACCGACGTTAGAAAAATGATCACCGCGTACAGAATGCTCGCGGAGAAAACCGAATACCCTCTCCATCTCGGAGTTACCGAGGCGGGAACCCCGGGAATGGGAACGGTGAAATCTTCAATAGGAATCGGGGCGCTTCTGGCCGAAGGGATAGGAGATACGATAAGGGTCTCTTTAACTGGCGATCCGGTGGAGGAGATCGTTGTCGGAATGAACATACTGAGGTCTCTGGGAATAAGGAACAACGGAATCGAACTTATCTCGTGTCCCGGGTGCGGACGGCTTGAAATAGATCTTGAAAAACTCGTTTCGGAAGTCGAGCAGGGTGTTTCCGGTTTTAACCTTCCAAGACCGGTTAAAGTTGCCATCTTAGGCTGCGTTGTTAACGGACCGGGCGAAGCCGCAGAAGCCGATATAGGAATAGCCGGGGGAAAGGGGAAGGGAATGCTTTATCGGGATGGGAAACTGATCAAATCTTTCAGAGAAGCCGATTTGGTCGGGGAACTTGTTAAGGAAATAGAAAGAAATTACGTCAACTGAACCCAAAACCCCGCGAAATTGTTTTCCGGCTGAGTTTCAAATTGCTTTAAAGGAGAAAAACGGATGAGGTTTTCTTCCTATTTTATACCCACAGTCAAGGAAGACCCTTCGGATGCCGAGATCATAAGCCACAAGCTTATGGTAAGAGCCGGCATGATAAGAAAGCTTGCGGCCGGGATCTACAACTACCTTCCTCTGGGACTCAAATCCATAAGGAAAGTTGAGAACATAGTACGGGAGGAAATGAACAGGGCCGGGGCCATCGAGCTTCTCATGCCCGCGGTGCTTCCTGCTGAACCCTGGATTGAAAGCGCCCGATGGGATTACTATGGAAAGGAACTGCTTCGATTCAAGGATCGCGCCGGGCGGGATTTCTGCCTGGGGCCCACCCATGAAGAAATAATAACGGACATAGTACGAAAGGAGATCCGTTCCTACAGGCAGCTTCCGGTTAATTTTTACCAGATACAAACCAAGTTCAGGGATGAAATCCGCCCACGGTTCGGAGTTATGAGAGCGCGCGAATTCATAATGAAAGACGCCTACAGCTTTGACGTTTCAGATGAGCAAGCGGATCGCTCCTACCAGGCGATGTATGACGCTTATGTGCGCATATTCGAGAGGTGCGGACTTCAGTTCAGTGTGGTTGCCGCTGATTCCGGAAACATCGGCGGAAGTTTCTCTCATGAGTTCATGGTGACGGCCGACACCGGGGAAGATGTAATAATGAGTTCCACCGAAGCTGATTACGCCGCCAACCTCGAACTTGCGAAAATCGGCACTTCAGAGGACGAAAGGGAAGGGATGAGAACAACCTCCGGGCTTGATGAGATTTCCGAGGTTCATACCCCGGACCTTAAGACGGTTGAGGACGTGGCGCAGCTTTTAAGAGTCGGTGCGGAGAAACTTATAAAGACCCTTATAGTGCGTACTGAAACGGAACCGGTTGTAGCGCTTGTAAGAGGAGACACAGAACTGAGCCTGCCCAAGCTTAAGAATTTCCTCGGATGTGATGTCGCGGAACTTGCCGACCCACAGACCATTTTAGAGGTTTCAGGCGGACCTCTTGGGTTCAGCGGCCCGGTTGGACTTAAAAGAAAGAACGTAAGGGTGGTTGCGGACAAGTCAGTTCGCAACATGAAAAACGTTGTGACGGGGGCCAACAAGGGCGACTATCACATAACCGGCGTTAACCCCGGGCGCGATTTTGAAGCGGATTCCTACGCGGATATAAGAGTGGCGAGGGAAGGAGACCCTTGCCCTGTTTCCAAAAATGGCGTTCTAAAGGCGTCAAGGGGCATTGAAGTCGGACATGTTTTTAAACTGGGCACCAAATACAGCGAAGCCTTGGGAGCTACCTACGTAGATGAAAGGGGAGCGGAAAACCCCCTTGTCATGGGTTGTTACGGAATAGGAATAGGAAGAACGGTAGCAGCGGCGATAGAGCAGAACAACGATGAGTACGGAATAAAATTCCCCGTTCCTCTGGCTCCGTTTGAAGTTTCCGTGCTCCCGATAAACATGAAGCAGCAGGACGTAAAGGACGCTGCGGAGGAAATATACTCAAAACTTCTCCGCGGCGGGGTGGATGTTCTGATTGATGACAGGGCGGAGACTGCCGGAGTGAAATTTAAGGATTCGGATCTGCTCGGAATCCCCATTCAGGTTACGATCGGGCGAAGAAATCTCAAAGAAGGCAAAGTAGAGATAAAAAACAGGAACTCCGGCGAGAGAACAAGCGTGGCTGTGGAAGAAGCTCCGGGGGAAATTGCGGCTCTTTTGGCTGAAGAAAGATAAGAAACCGGCAACAGAATTTTTGTAACCAGTCAGTCGCGTCCGCTATCCGTGAATTTTTTTATGCAGTCCTTTTCGGTGCTAAAGTTCAATTGAGTTAAGGAGGAAAGACAAAGTATTTGTTCTGCGTTTCGCAGGTAGACGGTGAATAGATAAAGAGAGTGGACGATGATTCACAAGCTTTGTGAAGCAAGCAATCTGATTGCGGTTCTGACCGTAGTTTTCGTGCTTCTGATTCTGACGACGGAACACACAATGGCTCGGGACGAAGTTGGGAAAGAAGAAGCCCTTGTGGGTGGTCGTCCGTATTCGGAAGTCATGTCGGATAAGCTTCACCCCATAGTGGTGATCACCCGGCGTGACATCGAACTTTCCGGTATAGCCAAGCTAAGCGACCTGCTTTCGCAAAGGTCGAATTTCAATGATTTCGGTTCACATAGGCCTTTTATCCTAGGCTGAACTTCACTACGTAAGAAGGCGGAAATTCTTCCGCAACTCTCTGCAACAGCAAGATTTTCTGGAAATAAAGAACTGTCATTCTCTGTGTATCTGTTTCCATGTATATAGTGCTCTAGAAGACTTTCGATAAATCCATTTAATACCATTGACTCCTTCATATATTCCATCTAAGATATAATT
>JAKZRS010000049.1:0-17273 GCA_047518015.1 Thermodesulfobacteriota bacterium
AGGATGCGCTATTTCGGGGGAGATAGGAACGGGAAACAATGCGTCTCGAGGCATTCTCTTCAACATGCTCGTGGTTATGTCCGCGCTGATTGCCGCTTCACGCAGAAAAAAAGAGTGAAACAAGGCCGGGAACAGGACAAGGTTACAAGCGGCAATCAGCAGGCTTGATCTGCGATACTCCGCTTTTTACACGCTCCGGGCGATAAATGCCTTTAAAGAGTTTCTTCCGTCCAAACGCCTGAGGATTACCCGGAAGGAGAGAGATCGGAAGAGGCTGACACAGAAGGAGGCGGCAGAGCAGCTTGGGGTAACGGAGAGGACATTGCGTCGCTACATAGTCCGTTACAGAAACGAAGGCGCCGAGGGGCTTTTGGGCCGCCGACTGGGGAAGGTTTCCCCCAGTCGGGCTCCACAGCAGGAGACCTCGGAGGTGGTGGCGCTGTACAAGGGTCTTTATCCGGATCGTAACGTGGCTCACTTTTGCGAAGCGTACGTGGAGAGACACGGAGGCCGTCGCTGCTACAACTGGGTTAAGAACTGTCTTTACCGCGCAGGGGTGGCGAGAAGATCCCGTGGCGGGGGATGACGAAGGCTGCTCTCGGTCAAGCGACCCGTGAATTAATTAAACTCGATTTTTAATTTTTTCGCTTAATTCAAGCTTTGATAAAAGGTGCTGGATGACGCCACTGCAGAGATATACAGTGCTTTTTTCGTTGTCGAGGAAGGAACCTGGAGTAGTTTCCGGGGAGTGAGAGAGGTGTAGGAGCGCGGGGGGATATTCTCAAGTTTTTGCAGTGACAGGAGGCCTCACTACTGGAGTACTCCCAAGGTGGGGGACGTGTGGATAAAGATAACCCCACGCAGTTCGGCAGAGCAATGGCGGAACTGGGGATTGTGATGATACCGGATACTCCCCGGAGGCTCGGGGGCGCAGTGAGAGGATGTTCGGAACTTTGCAGGGGAGGCTGCCCGCGGAGTTATGTGAGCGGGGGATAGTGGAGAGGGAAGAGGCGAACAGGTTTATTGCGGAGAGTTTCGCGGAAGATTTTAACAGGCGTTTCATGGTGGCTCCCGTGGAGAAAGGAGAAGCGTTTGTGCCGCTGTTTGATGTTAAGCTTGACGACATACTGTGTTTGAAGTACCGAAGGGTGGTAGGTAATGATAACTGCGTGAGGTACAAGGGGATGAGTTTGCAGATCCCGCCGGTTGAGGATCGTTACCACTTCGTGAGGGCCAGGGTAATGGTGCATGAGCATGGGGACGGGAGTATGTCTGTGTATCATGGGAAGCGCAAAGTGGGAAGTTATGACAGCTGTGGCAGGTTGAAGAACAAGGGAGGAATAAGCAGACCGAGGACCCAGATAGGATGTCACCGCAGTTTCACATCACCCTCTTCGGGCTACGCCCTGCGAGGCTGAAGTGAAGAAGGCAAAAGCGGACAACCAATTTGTTAAGAAACCGGTCATTTTAATTTGCTAACTACACCGTTTTGCGTTTAGTTTAGAAATCTGTTATAATCGCTCCGATCGGTTGAATTGATGGTGAGGGTGTTGGAGTAAAAACGAGAGTGTTTCATCTGTGGGAATCCAGTTCAGCCGGTAACTTGATTTAAACAACTTCACTATTGCGAGGAGATTAGCAAATGTCTAAAAATACTTTGTCTGTGACGGATAACAGGACGAGTAAAACATACGAACTGTCTATAGAAAACGACACTATAAAGGCCACTGACCTTCGCCAGATAAGGGTTAAGGACGAAGACTTTGGCATGATGAGTTACGACCCCGCTTTCGGGAACACCGCTTCGTGCAAAAGCAAGGTTACCTTCATTGACGGAGAAAAGGGAATTCTGAGGTACAGGGGATACCCAATAGAAGAACTGGCGAAAAAAAGCAGTTTTCTCGAAGTCGCCTACCTGCTTATTCACGGTGAGCTTCCTAACAAGTCTCAACACGATAGCTGGGTTCACGACATAACCCATCACACATACATGCATGAGAACATAAAGAAGTTCATGGACGGTTTCCGCTACGACGCGCACCCAATGGGTATGTTGCTTGGTACCGTCGGGGCCCTCTCGACCTTCTATCCGAATGCGAAGGACATATTTGACACCGACGTGCAGAAACTTGAGATGAGAAGGCTTATAGCGAAGATGCCGACCATAGCTGGATTTTCCTACCGCCAGATAATGGGTCTTCCCTATGTCTACCCGGACAATGAACTCAGCTACGCCGGGAACTTCCTCTCAATGATGTTTAAAATGACTGAGGCCAAGTATAAGCCTAATCCGGCGATAGAAAAAGCTATAGATGTTCTTTTCATCCTTCACGCCGACCACGAACAGAACTGCAGCACAAGCGCGATGAGAAACGTCGCAAGCTCCCTGCCGGATCCATATTCTGCTGCTGCCGCGGCAATTGCTGCTCTTTATGGTCCTCTTCACGGCGGAGCGAACGAGGCGGTGCTTGAGATGCTTGCCGACATAGGTTCGGTTGACAAGATCCCGCAGTATATAGAAAGGGCCAAAAAGGGAGAATTCAGGCTCATGGGCTTCGGGCACAGGGTGTACAAGGCTTATGACCCGAGAGCCGCGATAGTAAAGGACATAGCCCACGACGTATTTGAAGTTACCGGGAAAAATCCTCTGCTCGAGATAGCTCTTGAGCTTGAGAGAATAGCCCTTGAAGACGACTATTTCGTAAGAAGAAGGCTTTATCCGAACGTTGACTTCTACTCGGGACTCATATACCAGAGCATAGGTCTTCCCACGAGCATGTTCACCGTTCTTTTCGCTATAGCGAGAATGGCCGGATGGCTTGCCCAGTGGCTTGAGCTGCTGAACGATCCCGAAACCAGAATCGCCAGGCCGAGGCAGGTTTATCTGGGAGAGGAGAACAGAAAATACGTGGCGATGAACAAAAGGCCTAAGAAGTAATTCTGCCGGCACTGAATCACAGTCAAGAGAGAATATGGGGGAAGGGGAGGAAAAGCGCTTACGCTTAACTTGCCGAGAAGTGTTTTCCTATTATCGTGTTGTAATAGTAGTCGATTGTGTGTTCGACATTGGCTATTAGGATTGAGATTGCCTCGTTGCGGCCTTTGTCTGAGAGAAAAAAGGCTTTCCCGCTGTTTTCCCGCGCCGCTCTTTCCTCAAGCATCTCCAGAAAGGAATCTTTGAAGCTGTTTCTGTCGTCCCGAAGTGCTATCTCAAGCAGGGATTCGTCCTGAAGGTCGTATTTTCTCTTCTTTATCTCCTCGCGAAGGGCTTGGGAGAACTTCTCAAGATCTAGTTCGGGGAAATTTTCCCTGGCGATTTCTTCAAATACACAGAGCAGTTCTTCCATTATTGTTGCTGAGCACCCTGGGGCTGATTCGAGAGACTGAATTCTCCTATGTCCCTGAGCAGGCATGATACCAAATCTATTGTGTGACTGATATCGCTTTTATAGGCTACAGAACTCGGACTGTGAAGATACCTCGTCGGAACTGACAGGACCGTCGCTCTTGTTCCCTTTCCCGTAACCTGCATAGCGGTTGCGTTTGTGCTGCCCGCCTTTTTTACCGTTACCTGGCAGGGAATTGCGTTTTTCTCCGCAAGTTCCTTTATAAAGAAGCTAAATGGCCTGTGAGCCACCAAGAACCTGTCAGAAAGTCTGACCTCGGGTCCCTTGCCGATATTGGCAAGAGATCTGCTTTTCGAAACTCCCGGTATGTCCATTGCCACCGTGCCTTCAAGAGCGACGGCGAAGTCCGGTTCATAAACCGGCGTTATCACCCGCGCTCCGCGAAGCCCGACTTCTTCCTGCACGGTAAAGGTAACTATGAGATTGCAGTTCGGATTCGGGGTCTTTCGAAGAGCCTCGATTATTATGAAAAGACCCATCCTGTCATCAAGAGCCTTGGAGATTACGGAATCCTCCGTTTCATCAAGGGAAGTGTCAAATGAAACCATATCTCCTATCTTTACGAGATCTGCGACTTTTCCGGCGCTGAGTCCAAGATCAACCGCGCAGTCCTCGATCTCGGGAACTTCCTTTGAGCCTCCGCTGCCCCTGCTTACGTGGGGAGGAACCGCTGCCACCACCCCTTTTAGAGGTCTCTTTCCCCATACCACAAGGCGCTGTCCGTAAAAAACCCTGGCGTCCATTCCCCCAAGGGGGGTTACCCTTAGAAAACCCCTGTTATCGATATGGTGGACCATGAATCCCACCTCGTCCATGTGAGCGTCAAGAACAAGAGTGGGGCCGTCTCCCGGGATGCGGGCGATTACGTTTCCGAGAACATCTTCGGTGATGTCTTCTGAGTATTTCTCTATTTCCTCAAGCAGAATTGCTTTCACCATACCCTCATCTCCAGGCATTCCGGGAGTGTCGCACAGTTTCTTTAGAAGTTTTATATCCATACCGGGCGATTATAACCAAACGGCCTCTTTTTCCAAAACCGCGGAAAGGAGCGGATTTTTTCGGATTGATTTATAGCTCTTTAAACTCTAATCTTTATATGAAAGCGCGAACTCAAAACAGGAGAAGGACTTGAACCCCGACGACCCCGGTCTTTTCAGACCTGCAAAAGAATCTCTTCCTCTTCCCGAGAGAATGAGACCCGAGAGCATAGAAGAGATGGTAGGCCAGGAGCATCTGATAGGGCCGGACGGACTTGTGACCAAAACGCTTGAGGCTGGGGGAGTGCATTCCATGATATTCTGGGGCCCCCCCGGAACCGGCAAAACAACTCTTTCAAGGCTCATCGCGGGCAGGGTGAGTGCCAGGTTCATACAGATAAACGCAATTTCCTCCGGAGTCAGGGAGCTGCGAGATATTGTTGCAGAGGCAAAAGACGCCCTTTACTCAGGGCGCAAGACCGTACTTTTCATTGACGAGATACACAGATTCAACAAGGCACAGCAGGCGGCACTCCTAAAAAGCGTCGAAGAGGGGGTTT
The DNA here is from genome assembly GCA_047518015.1 of Thermodesulfobacteriota bacterium. GTDB lineage: Bacteria > Desulfobacterota_D > UBA1144 > Nemesobacterales > Nemesobacteraceae > Nemesobacter. The sequence goes on from JAKZRS010000049.1 coordinate 4,945, forward strand.
TGGTGCTCATAGGGGCCACCACCGAGAATCCTTCGTTTGAAGTCATAAGTCCGCTTCTTTCCCGCTGCCAGGTCTATGTCCTTAACCCGCTTTCGGCGCAGGAGCTTGACAGCATACTCGAAAAGATCTTCTCCGAGGACAAGCTTCTGTCGGGCACTGATATCTCGCCTCAGGCTCGCGACGAACTCATCGGGCTTTGCGGCGGAGACGCCAGGGTTATGCTGAACTCACTTGAAATCGCTTCTTCTCTTCTTCGTTCAAAGGAACTTTCAGAGATTGACACCGATCTGGTAAGGGAGATTTTCCAGAAAACAGGACTTCTCTACGACAGGGCGGGGGAGGAGCATTACAATACGATTTCCGCTTTTATAAAAAGCGTGAGGGGAAGCGACCCCGACGCGGCGGTTTACTATCTGGCGAGAATGCTTGAGGCGGGAGAAGACCCGAAGTTCATTGCCAGGCGTCTTGTAATACTGGCTTCAGAGGACATTGGAAACGCCGAGCCCTACGCGCTTACCTTAGCCACTGACTGTTTCACGGCGGTTAATTACGTAGGGATGCCGGAGAGCAGCATAATTCTCTCTCAGGTTACCACCTATCTTGCCAGCTGTCCCAAGAGCAACGCCGCTTACAGGGCTATACGGAAAGCGGAACAAGATGTAAGGAAAAACCCTGGGTTGCGGGTCCCGCTTCACCTGAGAAACGCTCCGACGAAACTGATGAAGGATCTTGGCTACAAAAAAGGCTACAAGTACGCCCACGACTACGAAGATCATTTCGTCGAGGACAATTTTCTCCCCGAGGAGATAAAAGACAGCGTTTACTACGAACCCACTGACAAGGGAAGGGAGGCGAATCTCAAAAAGTACCTGGATGCGAGGTGGAAGAAGAGAAAGAAATGATTGGGGAGATCAGTTTTTTCTCTGTATAAGCTCGATTTTGTAAGAATCGGGGTCCTCAACGAAAGCTATCACGGTGGTTCCGTGTTTCATGGGTCCCGGGGCCCTGATTATCCGACCGCCGGCCTGTTTTATTCTCTCGCACGTCGCGTATATGTCCTCGACCCCGAATGCCACGTGTCCGTAGCCTTCTCCAAGGTCGTACTGCGAGATGTCCCAGTTATGCGTGAGTTCAAGGAAAGGCTCCGTATCGCCGCCGCAGCCCAGAAAAGCAAGCGTGAAGCGGCCCTCCGGATAATCGGTTTTCCCGTGAAACTTAAGACCGAGTACATCTGTATAAAACGCGATTGACTTCTCAAGATCGCCAACCCTTATCATTGTGTGAAGATATTCCATGTAGCTGCCCGCGAGGTTTGTCCGATTTCACTTATCAGTCTATTATATCTGTGATCTCCTAAGCGGTAAAGAGACTGCGGAGGTATGAGATGACTGAAAAAAAACTCCAAAAACTGAAAACCAGAAAACCCGTTTCCACAAAACCCGGTAAGGTTATCCCCTCGAAAAAAGACGTCGAGACGAAAAAAAGGTTCAGAAAATCGAGCTGGGAAAAGGAAATCAAAAAATAGGCTTATGGGAACTTCCGAAAACATAAAAGCGGGGATAACCGGGGCAACGGGTTTTATAGGCGGCAAGCTCGCTGAAAAGCTCACGGATGAGGGGTTTGCGATAAAATGTCTGGTAAGAGAAACAAGCGATACCGAGAAGCTTCGCTCTCTGGGTGCGGAGCTTGTCCACGGGGATCTTTGCGACTCAAAGTCGCTTCGGGCTTTCCCGCAAGGGTGCGATTACGTTTTTCATCTTGCTTCCAAGGTTTCTGACTGGGGGCCCAGGGATGATTTTTTCAGGCAGAACGTGGAGGCGACGGAGACGCTTCTTGACTCTTCGCGCGAGGCGGGGGTGAAAAGGTTTGTCTACATGAGTTCCTCTACCGTGATCTGGAACGCTTCTTTTTTGGGAACGGTCAACCTCAATGAGGTAGACGAGACCTATCCTTATCCGAAGAGCCATCACAATTTCTATAATGAGACCAAGGCTTTATCCGAAAAACTTGTGAGAGAATATAACGGACGGGGAGGCTTGGAAACGGTCATATTAAGACCTTCAAACGTCTGGGGAGCCGGCGACACGGTAATACTTCCAAGAATAGCCGATGCCTGCCTCAAGGGGATTCTGGTTAACATGGGTTTTAACAGGAAAATTGTTTCCCCATGCCACGTGCTTAATCTTGTTCACGCCGCGGTGCTCTCGGCCCGCTCTCACACCGGGGCGGGCAACATCTATTTTATAAACGACGGGGCGCGTATCGATAACCCCCGTTTTGTCTCAGATCAGCTCGCGTCAATAGGAATTAAATGGAAGCCTGGAATCACCATACCCTATACATTGGGGTATGCGATCGCATTTCTTCTTGAGAAAATCTTCGAACTCAAACGATCGGAGACCCCGCCCGTGCTTACCCGCTTTGGCGTCTCCGCTCTTTCGAAAAGCAGGACCTACAGCATAGAAAAAGCCAGAAGGGATCTGGGTTATGAACCGGTGTGCGGTTACGAGGCGGGGATGAAAGGGCTTTCGCAGTGGATCTCAGAGATCGGCGGTTATGAAAGACTCCTTGGAAAAGGGAAATGATATGCAACGCGCCGCCTTTGAGATAGAAACCAGGGGACTTGAGAAGGAGTTCGGGTTTTTCCCAGTGCTGATGGGAGTTGATCTTGCCGTCAATGCAGGTGAGTTTCTCACGGTCTTCGGTCCCAACGGAGCCGGCAAGTCCACATTGCTTTCCATCCTTTCTACATTCATAAAACCTGGCGGTGGAGAGGTCTTCGTAGCAGGTTTTGACGTTTCAAGGGAAAAACAGCAAATAAGGAGACTGATAGGATTCATTTCCCATAACACGATGCTTTATGAAAACCTTACCGCCCGGGAGAACCTTGAATTCATAGGTGCGTTCTATGACCTGTCGGATCTTGGGGATAGGTGCTCTGACATTCTTCAGAGGGTCGAGCTCTACCCTAAAAAAGATGCGCTTGTAAGTACCCTTTCTTTCGGAACGCGCCAGCGCCTAGCTATCGCCAGGACTCTTCTTCACGACCCTCGGATACTTTTTCTGGATGAACCGTACAGCGGACTTGACTACGGTGGGGCCGCCATTCTAACCTCGATTCTCGGTTCAATGAAAGCGGACAAGACCATAGTTATGACTACCCATAATGTTTACGAGGGACTTTCGCTATGCGATAAAGTCGCGATTCTTGACCACGGAGAGCTGGTTTACACCTCTTCGCAAAAGCCCACTCGGGATGAATTTCAGGATATCTATATGTCTTGCGTCAGAAGCGGTGGCGGGCAGTGAAGAAGATAATTCTCATATTCAGAAAGGATTTCCTGGTGGAGTGGCGTTCAAAGCAGATATTCCCGACGATGTTTGTCTTCTCGCTACTGCTTATTCTGGTTTTCAATGTCGCCTTTGAATTCCGCTCGGATGTTGATTTGCGGACTGTCTCGGCCGTGGTATGGATAACCTTTATCTTTTCGGGACTTCTGGCTCTTGGAAGATCTTTTTCGCTTGAGAAGGAAAATAACGCCTTTGCGTTTCTTCTTCTCACCCCTGTCAGCAAAAGCTACATCTATCTTGGAAAGCTGCTTTCAAATGTTGTTATGGTTCTGGTTTCGGAGCTTTTCATACTCCCGCTTTTCCTTCTGTTTTTCCTCTTTGACGCAAAGGGGATTCCGCTTTCCCTGACGGGTTCCGTACTTCCTTTTCTCGGGGTTATGGTTCTCGGAACGATAGGGTTCGTGGCACTCGGCACTTTTTTTTCTTCGATGGCTATTAATACCAAACTTCGCGACATGATGCTTCCCCTGCTGGTTTTTCCCCTCATCATACCTGTCGTGATAACCTCGGTCGGAATATGCTCTGCAATACTGGAAGGAAGACCTCCGGATTATTACGCTTTTTCTTTGCAGGTGCTGGTTTCTTTCGATATAATCTTCGTCCTTTTATGCTCTGTCTTGTTCGAGTATCTTATTGAGGATAGCGGGGACTGATCCCGGTTTCTTTTAAAAAATGCGAAAAATACTGTTTTTCCTGACGTTCGCGCTTATGGTTCTTGGTACCTGGATGACGCTTTTTTACGCGCCTACTGAGGTTGTTATGGGCCATGTGCAGAGAATTTTCTATTTCCACATGGGTACGGTCTGGGCCGCTACGGTGGCGTTTACTGTGGTTTTCGTGGCTAGCATCTACTATCTTGCAAAGGAAACGGCGAAATGGGATACTCTTGCCTATTGCTCGGCCGAGATAGGTATGCTGCTTCTTACCCTTACGATCATTACCGGCAGCATATGGGCAAAACCGGTCTGGGGAACCTGGTGGACATGGGACCCGCAGTTGACGACCACATTTATTCTCTGGGTTCTCTACGCTGTTTATCTGGTTTTGCGCTCAGGCGCCGGCGGGCGGGGGAAAAAGGCGAGATATTCGGCTATATTCGCCATAATAGCCTTCGTGGATCTTCCCGTGGTCTATGTTTCGGCCCGTATAAAAAGAGGGATATCTCCCGTGGTTTTCGGACCGGGGGGAGGGGGAATAGACCCCGCCATGATGCACACTCTTTTGGTTGTGTTGCTGGGATTCACGCTTCTTTTCCTTTTACTTCTTGGAGAGAGAATAAGGATAATGAATATGGAAAATGCGCTTTACGCCCGGGCTGGGCGAGGCGGGTAATCTGCGATGGAATATCTTCTCTGGTCAAACATAGTGGTTTGGGGCTCTCTTATCGCTTATGTCCTTTACCTGCGGGCAAAGTCGGCTTCGGTAAGGAAAAAACTTCTTCTGGGTGGAAACGACGCTGAAATCGGAGGTGAGGGTTGAAGGGTAAACTCAAATTCATTCTGCCTCTTATTGTGATAGTGTCTTTGATTTCCTGGCTTGTCTTTGCGGGGGTCAAGGATTCAATGGTCTACTATATAACGGTTGACGAACTGCTGGAGGATGTCCCGCGCATTTACGGACAGAAGGTAAGGGTTTCGGGAACAGTGGTTCACGGTTCAATCCAAAACGAACTCAGCGACTCTCTTCGGTTCACTATCGAAGCGGGCGAGGGCCGACTTGACGTTGAGTATGACGGTATAATCCCGGACATATTCACAGACGGGGTTGAGGCGGTCGTTGAAGGGAAATTTTCCAGCGATAACGTTTTTGTGGCGGATCTGCTGCTTGCAAAATGCCCCACTAAATATGAATCTGACGAAGCTCCCTACCAGAGAAAAAAAGGTTAAAAATGTCTGATCTTGGAAGTATAGCCATACTTCTCTCCTTCTTTATTACCATCTACAGTTTTGCCGCGTGCACTGTTGCCGCGAGAACGGGGAGCCGCGCGTTTGCTCAAAGCGGCGGAAACGGCCTTGTCTCGGTCACCTTCCTTCTTCTGGTCGCGGCATGTTGTCTCGTTTATGAGCTTGTAACGCTTGATTTCTCGCTCAGATACGTAGCGCTTAACACAAGCACCGACCTTCCCGTAATATACAGGGTGACGGCTCTTTGGGCCGGCCAAGCGGGCTCTTTGCTCCTCTGGAGTCTTATTCTTTCCCTGTATGTGTCTTTTGTCGTCCTTAGAAGCAAAAAAAAGGGCGGAGATCCTTACGTAAACATCGTTTTATGCGCCGTTTCGCTTTTCTTTCTTTTCCTCATAGCCTACGTGGAAGATCCCTTCGAGAAGCTTGGCCTGGCAGTCGGGGAAGGAAGGGGGCTTAATCCGATTCTTCAAAACGGATACATGGCGATTCACCCGATCACTCTTTATGTGGGATACGTGGGGATCACGATACCTTTTGCTTTCGGTATAGCCGCTTTGCTGAGCGGACGCCTTGGGGATGAGTGGATAAGGAACTCGAGGAAATACGCCCTTTTTTCCTGGATGTTTCTCTCCGCGGGGCTTCTTCTCGGGGCCAGATGGGCTTATCTTGAACTCGGCTGGGGAGGGTACTGGGCATGGGACCCGGTTGAAAACGCCGCGTTTATGCCGTGGCTTGCGGGAACGGCGTTTCTTCACTCCGTTATGATTCAGGAGAGAAAGGCGATGCTTAAGAAATGGAACATGATTCTGCTTATAATCACCTTCTTTCTCTCCATATTCGGCACTTTTATAACCAGAAGCGGCATAGTGTCCTCGGTTCACTCGTTTGCACGCTCCGAGATAGGTCCGCTTTTTCTCGGTTTCATGGTCTTCATACTCCTTTTCTCCTTCGCTCTTCTCGCCTACAGGTCAAAGAAACTCGAAAGCGAAGAGAGATTCGATTCGGTGCTTTCAAGAGAAAGCGCCTTTCTGTTTAACAATCTTCTTTTTCTGGCGGCGGCGTTTACCGTGTTTCTGGGAACGATTTTCCCCATACTCTCAGAGGCTTTCACGGGGAAGAAGATCCTCGTCGGTCCTCCTTATTTCAACTCGGTCGGAGTGCCCATAGGACTTGTGCTTATCCTGCTGATGGGGATAGGCCCTCTTATATCCTGGAAAAAGGCTTCTACGGCAAAACTCAAGAGAAATTTCGTTTTTCCTGCGGTGGTTTTTCTGGTGGTTCTCCTGACCCTTGTTGTCTCCGGGATGAGGGAACCGGTAGGGCTTTTGAGTTTCGCGCTGTGCGGATTTGTTGCCGCGACGGTGTTTCAGGAATATTTCAGAGGTATAAGGGTGCGCAGCGGGAAGGGAGAGAACCCGGTTTCGGCATTTTTTAATCTGGTCTCGAAGAACCGCAGGCGCTACGGCGGCTATATAGTTCATCTGGGAGTGGTGCTGCTTGTAATAGGAATCACGGCCTCTTCGCTTTTCGTTACTCAGAAGGAGGTCGTTTTGGGCGAGGGAGATTCCTTTTCTCTCGGAAGATATGATCTGGTTTTCCGTGGAGTGCGCTATATTTCAAACGACGCTAAGGACGGATTTTCAGCGGAACTCTCGATTCAGAATAATGGAAAAAGCGTCGCGACCATGTATCCCGAAAAAAATATCTACAAGTACGAGGGAAACAGGGAGATAAACCAAGAGACCGAGGTCGCGCTTCGTTCCACTTTCAGAGATGATCTTTATCTTATACTCTCAGAGGTTGACCGAAGCGGAAAGGTGAACATAAGGGCTTTTCTTAACCCGATGGTGAACTGGATATGGGCGGGAGGCCTTGTTATCGTCTTGGGAGCGATTGTCACCATGTGGCCTGAGGGACGAAGAGAAAGGAGTTTAGCGCGTGAGTGAATACGTAATTTCTCTTCTGCTTGTGGTGCTGGTCTCCGTTTTTACCATTTATCCACTTTTCCTGGGTTACGGGAGGGGGAAGCGGGGTGTTGGCGATAGCCCCGATGTTGACCAGCTAGAGCGACTTTACGAGAAAAGGGATCTTTATTACTCCTCCATAAAGGATATAGAGCTTGACCGGGATATGGGGAAGCTCAACGAGCAGGACTACGCCGAACTTATCTTGAGGTACAAGGAAAAGGCGACGACCGTTACAAAGCTTATCTCGGAACTTCAATCGACGACCACAAACCAGAATATAGGGAAATAAACAAAGTCTTCCCTTTTTTTAACCACGTACTTTTAGTGGGTCTTAAAAAACACCAAATAACGAGGAAAAGATGGTGCTGAGCAATATCACTAGACAAGCGGTTCTAGAGGCAGTTGAGGAATTGTAAAATTGCGCTTAATCGTCCGCAAAATCTGTTTGCATGAATATGGTAGAACTGCTATAATTTGAAATGAAAAAGAAGATGCTCAAGCCCGTAGAATGGGTTGGCTCAAGTAAAGAGGATATTAAGAAGTTTCCAGACCCGGTGCGGGGCCTAGTTGGTTTTGCGTTGTATCAGGCACAGGTGGGGCTAAAGCACCGAGACGCCAAACTTCTTAGGGGGGGATTGGGTTCTAATGTCCTGGAAGTCGTCTCGCGGCACGACGACGATACCTACCGAGCGGTGTACACAGTTCGGTTCAAGGCAGCGGTCTATGTCCTGCACGCTTTTCAGAAGAAGGCCAAGCGGGGTTCGGAGACGCCAAAACATGAGATTGATTTGATCAGAGACAGGTTAAAGGTAGCAGAACAGCACTACAAAAATATATATGGCGGAGGCTAGATCAATGGAGACAGAGAAAACGAGGATTGAACGTGGTAGTGGGAATGTATTCGCGGACTTGGGCCATCCCGAGGCCGAGGTTCATCTGTTAAAAGCGGAGCTTGTAACTCGTATTGACAGGATTATTCGTCGCCGCAAACTGAAGCAGGTCGAAGCAGCGAAGTTGCTTGGATTATCTCAACCTGATGTTTCGCGCCTTCTGCGGGGAGATTTCCGGGATTACTCCGTGGAGAGGCTCCTACGCCTCTTGACGGCACTGGGACGGGACGTAGAAATCATCATCCGAGAACCCCGTTCAAAACGACAAGGCAGACTTAGCATTGGAGCATCATAGATTCAATGATCTGGGGTCAGCGGAGTTGTGAGCCGTTTGTTTCATACCAGGACTGTAAATAAAATGACCATGAAAAAAGCGTTTGCGTTTGCCCTTTCCGTTTCCATATTCTTTCTTTTTTCCCTTATTTTTCAGCAGATTTCCGTTTCCGCACAAGTGCCACCCTCCGGCGAGGAAATTTTTATGCAAGGGAAATGCGTAAGATGCCATACTCTCGGAAGGGGAAGGTTCGTAGGCCCGGATCTTCTGGGCGTCGGGGAAAGATACTCAAGAGATGATCTGATCAGGTGGGCTCAGAATCCTGAGAGCATATACTCGGAAAGAAAGAAAAAACCGATAAACGACGGCTACCCTCCGATGCCTCCAATGAATCTTTCAAAAAGCGATGCCCGCAGAGTTGCAGATTACCTTCTGGGTTACACGCTTCCCTCCGGTCTTTCGGAAAGCGGGATGATGACGGGTCAAGTAAGGAACATCACGACGGAAAAACCCGAAGCGGGGCAGGATGTCGTTTTGATTTCATATATGGGAGACAGGCAGGAAAAACGATATTTTGCCAAATCAGATTCTCTGGGCAAGTTCTCTTTCTCCTCTCTGGGGTGGGACAGAAGCTATGAGATCATGCTTTTTCGCCAGGGAGTTCAGTACGTTTCCGGAAAGATGGTTTTCCTTCCGGGAGAGGATAAGATCACCGTTGATCTCCCGGTCTACGACGCTACGAACTCGGATGAGAATATTTCTTTGCCGTCGCTAAACGTGATTATCTACCCGGATGACGATGACGCCAGCGTGAATGTGACATCCCTTTATGTTTTTGAGAACTCGGGTGACACCGTTTTTACCGGAAAGCAGACAGACTCGGACACGACGACGCTTGTTTTTTCGATTCCCGAAAAGGCCGAAAATATTGCTTTCTCAGATGGCCTCAATCCAGAAGCGGTAGAGAGAAAGGGGGAAAAGCTTTACAACAAACTTCCTTTGCTGCCGGGAATGAAAAGGGTTGCTCTCGGTTATTCCCTCGCTCTTTCGCAAATCGGGGGGGAATTCCCGATAGGCTTTGACTATGAAGTCGGCGATCTCGCCGTCTTCATAAGAAAAACTGGACTTGGAATTCGGGTTGAGCAGCCTGGAGCAGTTGAAGAGGAGATCATGATTCACGACGAGGCGTTTCTGAAATACGAGGTGTCCGGCTTGAAACCCGGAAACGTTGTTGTAATTGTTTCCAGTGCTTCCTTTCTTAAAAGCTACCTGAGCAAATATCTGCCCGTGATACTCTTTTTTGTCTTTGCCGCTTCGGGAGCGATATATTTTTTCTACGGAAAAAACCGACTTTCTGGTGTGGGGTCAGATAAATGAGAAGAAAAACTGTATTCGGACTAGATGGGTTCGCTCTATCCTTTAAGAGATGACCAACGTGCAGAAAAACCCATCACCTCTGCTTAACAGGAGCTTTGTTCTTGTAACTTTTCTCGGGTGTCTTTACTTCTTTAATTTTCATTCGTTTCTCCTGCTGCCCATTAGAATTTTGGATCTGGGGGGAACCGAAAAAATCGTAGGATTCGTGATGGGCATCGCGGGACTGAGCACTCTTTTTCTTACCCCTTATGCCGGTCAGGTAACCGACAGGTACGGCAAAAAGCTGTTTGTACTGCTCGGGTTTGCGCTGCTTGCCGCTTCAACGTTTCCGCTCGCCTTTTTAGACAGGGTCGATTACCTCTACTACATCATAAGGATAGTTCACGGATGTTCCTTCTCTCTTTTTTTTGTCGCTGCGGGAGCGCTTACGGTCGATGTCTCAAGTGAGGAAAGAAGAGCACAGGCACTCGGCATATACGGTGTTTTCACCATAATAAACTATGCGATTGCTCCTTACGTCGGTTCCATTCTGATAAAAAATTTCGGTTTTGATTTTTTCATTTTCTTTCTCACCGTTACGGCGTTTCTGGGCCTTGGGGCCTCCTTTATGATCCGGGAGGGAAAAAAAACGGCGGCGCCAAAAGACGGGGTGCGAAGCTACTCGGACTGTCTTCGGGACAGAGCCACCTTTGTGTCCTCCGCCACGCTCTTTATATGCGGCGCGGCGTTTATAACGACGCTTAACTTCATTTCCATTTTTTCGCTTTCAATAAACATAGAGAACTTTCACCTTTATTTTCTGTCCTACACGGTTTCGGTGCTTGCGATCAGGGTGTTTCTCGGCTGGGTCCCTGACAGATACGGGAAGTGGAGAGTTGCTTCCCCGTTTGTTTTCTTTCTGGGGCTGAGTGTTTTGATGCTGAGTTTTGTGCATGAGGTAAAACTTCTTGTTCTCTGCGGAATCATCTTCGGCTGCGCGCACGGATTTGTGTATCCTTCAATATATTCAATCATAATAGAATCTAATCCGAAGGAGGCGAGGGCCAAGGCTTTTGCCATAAGCAGCGTTTCATTCACGGGCGGTGGAATGATGGGGTCTTTTGTTTTCGGAGTGGTAGCTGAACTTTTCGGATTCAGGACGATGTTCGTTTCAATAGCGCTTATGGTATTTCTGGGTTTTCTATTTTTCATCAAGAACCCCGTTTTAAAGGAGCGTAAAGTATGAGCAGCAAACCCATCAGACTTCCTTTCGGGCACCCAAAGATTTTCGACACGATGAAAATAGAGATTCTCCGCATGGAAAACGGAGAGTCGGAACTTTCCATGCCGTTTCTTGAGGAATATACGCAGCACTACGGAATGCTCCACGGCGGGGCCATTTTCACGTTGGCGGACGCTGCCTGCGGAGTTGCCGTTGCCAGTGTTGCAAAGGAAGGGAAAAAGTTCCTTACCTCCGGAATGAATATAAATTACCTGGAACCCATCAGAGAAGGTGTTACGGTTTGCCGTGCCAAGGTACTCAGGCAAGGGAGAATAATGCCTGTTGAGAGCGAGGTTTGGAATTCGGGGGTTTGCGTGGCGAAGGCTAGCGCTATTTATACTCTGGTTGACTAAGTTTTATCGGAAGGTTTTGACTGTCGCGCCGCGCGACTGTGCCCTCTATGGCTAGATATCGCCGAAGCGGGACTGAAAAAGTGCTAAGCTTACCACCGAAGCCGTTTCCGCTCTCAGTATTCTTTTTCCAAGCCCAAGGGCTATATAACTGTTTTCCTTGGCCAAGGTGATTTCCCGCTCCGAAAAGCCTCCTTCGGGACCTATGTAGACGTTTATTGTGTTTACGGGTCCGGCGAGGGAATGCATGTAATCCCCGAGCAGGTCGGTTTGGTTTTCATAAAGTATTATTTTCATCTCGCTTTGCTTCCTGATTCCAAAGGAATCCTGAAAATCAACCGGTTGCGAAACCACAGGTGTCCTCACTCTTCCACACTGCTTTGTCGATTCCCGGGCTATCTTGTTCCATCTGTCTACCTTGGCGGTTGACCTTACCTGGGTTCTTTCGGAAATTACCGGAAAAATCCCCGACACACCGAGCTGCGTTGCCTGACTGATTACACCATCCATTCTGTTTCCCTTGAGAATCGCCTGGAAGAGATTCAGTTCCAGCTCCGGTTCGGTTTGCAACTGGCGGGTGTCGTGAACCCGGAGGGCGATGGTTTTAGAGGAGATATCCATTATGACGCCTTCATACTCAAGGGATTTGGTGTCAAAAACGGTTATGCGATCTCCCGCTCCGAGTCTCAGGACTTTCGTTATATGCGTATAGTTGCTCTCGGATATTGTTCCGTGAAGTAGCCCGTCGTCTTCTGAAACGGGCTCTTTTCTGATCGGGAATCTGGGCATTTTAGACTGCCTGCCTTTTTATGGGACGCCCATTCAACTCTGAAGTGCAACACCCTGGTTAAGGATCTAGTTTGGGGAATTTTATAATTTCTCAAACACACTGTAAAAACAGTTAAGCAAAGGTGACAATCTCCGAGACGAGAACAGGAGGTTGACATGACCAGGA
>JAKZRS010000050.1:0-20366 GCA_047518015.1 Thermodesulfobacteriota bacterium
AAAACCCCCGAAGGGACTGCTGCGTCCGCTGATTGGTCAGAAGTGGTGATTCTGGGGGAATCAGTGCTGTATTCTGTCTGAATCAGGCAACATGGCTGTCGGATTGCTGGAATACGGGCTGATGCCACCCGACCCCGTGCTCACTGCAGACATCAGAACCCCAAAAAGCGTTACAGCGCAAATCCCTCGCTGGGCTTGCGGGGCGACTTTAAAGACAGCATAAGATATGATGGATATATCCACTACAATCGCTACGACTATGTCAATGCGGGCCGCACGTTCATTCATGGGCCGATAATAGAAGCCGCTCTTCAAAGCGGGGATTACGACATCCAGAATCCGTTTTCCGAAACCGAAGAGAATAAGGCCGCAATCAGTGAAAGTAGCGTGCGGAGCAAGCTGAAATCCGAAACCGACTACATTGAGGCGGGGGTGGCGCTTGACGGCCCATTGTTTGAGCTTATGGGCAATAAGCTTCACTGGAGCGCTGGCCTGCAGGTCGCCGAAGAAGACGTAAGCAATTCCAGGGAATATTTCAATCTTTTGGGTGAGCCGGTTGACGCGGAAGATGTGTTAGGGGGAACTTCGCTGTCGTTGATGGCTGAACGCCGACGCTGGTCGGCTTTCGGTGATATTCTGGTGCCTTTAGGGGATGCGCTGGATATGTCGTTTGCCCTTCGCCACGATGATTTTAACGATGTCGGGGGAGCGTTTTCGCACCGGATAGCGACACTTTACCGTGTAATACCCAATCTGGCGCTACGCGCATCCTGGAGCGAGGGAGCACGGCCGCCCGGCTTTGCGCAGCTACATGCAGAGGAGTTCGCCTTTTACCCATTTGTATGCGACGCGGATACGCCGACTCCCGACTGTTCCAGGGATCAGGTACGGATGGTCATAAGCGGTAATCCGGAACTGGAACCGGACAAGGCAGAAAGCTTTGGCGCCGGTGTCTCCGCGGGCTGGGGTCCGTTTTCGGCCGATTTCGACTGGTTCCGGCTTCGTCTTCAGGAAACACCGAGCACGTTGGACACGCAGTTCATCATCAGTCTTGAAAGAAGCGGAAGGCTAAACGAGTATCCGGGACTGAGGGTGATGCGTCTTGACGGTCGACTAGACGAAATCCACAACCCGCTTACCAACAGCGGAGAAAGAGATATGGACGGGTTTACGGCCCGGCTTGGCGGCGACTTGAAAACCGGCTTGGCGAATTTCATGCTTAATGCCAACTGGCTTAGGATAACGAATTACGAGAGACGCGTAGGGGGGGAAGTGCAGCCCGGAGATGTTCCGCGCAACCGTATTCATGTTCTGCTTCGCGCCAGCCGCGACGACCTAGCCGTGCAGTGGAACACACATGCGGTTACGTCTTTCTGGAACAACACCAGAACCAAACGCGTCAGAAGGTGGGTAGGGCATGATATTGCGCTTAACTGGAGAAATGCTTTTGGTTTTAACCGGTTTGAACTCACGGGAGGCGTTCTGAATCTCGGCAACGAGGGCCAGTCTCGCCCTGATCTCGATGAGGATCACATATTGTATCTGGATTCGATCCAGGGGCGCACGTTGTTTCTGACCGCAAAGTTTGAGATCTGATGCGTGCGGTTACTCTTTTCTGAAAGTGACGTTTCCTCCAGTACGGATTGTTGGCGGATGAAAAAGACCTGACCCCGTACGGAGACTCCCTCTTTCAGAAAAAACCGCGGTTGTGTATCCTTTAAAGGCGCGTGAAGATTCTCCTTTACTACGACTATATCTGCCCTTTCTGCTTTCTGGCCACCGAAAGAGTGCTCGGCCTTGCAGGGGAGTTCGACCTCGAAGCGAAGTGGCTGGGGGTGGAGATCCACCCTGAATACCCGGCCGAGGGCAAAAGGCGGAGAAAAACGGAGAGAACTCTCCGCATCTCGGAGACCCTCGAGAACGTAGCCGCCGAGGCCGGGGTGGAAATAAAGCTCCCCGGATTTGTCACCAACTCGAGGCTGTGCCTTGAAGGGGCCGAGTTCGCGAAGGAGAAAAACAGGTTCATGGAGTTTCACAAGGCCTGCTACGCGGCTTACTTCAGAGAGGGAAAAAACATAGGTCTTCTCGAAACCGTCCTTGAGGCAGGGGAGAAGGCGGGGCTCTGCCCCGAGGAGCTTTCTGATTCTCTTCTGAAAAGGAGTTTTTCCGAAACAATAGAAAAAAACATGGAAAGCGCCAGGGAAAACGAAGTTTTCGGCGTCCCTACCCTTTACCTGGGAGGATTAAGGATACACGGAATCCAGCCGGTCGAATCATACAGAAAACTTATAGAAAAGGAACTCAGACGGGAGAAGTCTCTGCACTGACCGCGACAAGGGGTTTTCTCTTCTCATTTTTGCGGGGCGGCAAGTTCCCCGGCGCGTCGCAGGTGTCTCTCCGCCTCGTCGTGGCGACCCATTTTCTGTAAGGCCTGTCCCATAAAAAAATGCAATCTGGGCGCCATCGGCAGATCGGGCTTGAGCGAGAGAGCCTGTTTCATGCTCGAAACGGACGCTTCGTATCGCTTAAGCCCGAAGAGCACATAGCCCATTCCGACATAGGGAAGCGGGTAAGCGGGATCTATCCTGGTTGCGGCCAGGTACGCTTCAAGCGCCTCTTTGTAACGCTCCTGCCTCCTCAGACTCTCTCCGAGGTTCAAAAAAGCCGGCGCGTAGCGCGGGTTGAGCTCAACGGCCCTGCGCAGGTGTTTCTCCGCTTCTTCATGTCGACCCAGACCCGATAACGCCGCTCCCAAAACGTTATGGGAGCTGTGATAAAGAGGGCGCTTTTTGACGGCAATGCGGGCGGCGGCGAGAGCTTCTTCCGATGCCCCCTCGCTGTGAAGCAGCGCATAGGCAAGATTAAGGTGGGCGGTATAAGCCTGCGGGTTAAGGGAAATAACGTGCCTGAACAAGGTAACCTCGTTCTTGTAAACGCCCGCCTGATTCCATGTCGCCGCGCCCAGCAGGAAAAGCAGGGCCAAAGCGGCACCCTTTGCGGCTTTTCTCAGCACATCCGGCAATTTATACGAACCATAGGCGGCGGCTCCGGCAAAAAGCACGATTACGCCGATGCCGGCTAGGTACTGGTAGCGGTCGGCGACAAACGAATACCGCATGTAGCCGTAGTCAATAAAGCCAAGCACGGGAGAAAGCATGATGGCGAAAAACAGGGCGCTGGCCAAGGGGCCGCGGCCGATTCTGTGGCGCAGAAACCAGAGCGCCGCGGCCGCGGCAACCGCCGCGATGGCATACGCCCAACCCATAAGGTCCGTGACATTAACGTCCCAATGCGGATAAATAACCGCCAGTTGAATAGGCCAAAGCAGCTTGCCTACGTAGAACCAGAGAGAGTGCACCGCGATAAGCAGACGCTCCGCCATTGAGTAGCCTAAAGAGATGGGTTGTACGTTCCGGTAAAACAGCATGTCGCCGGCCGCTATGGCAAGTCCCACGAGGAAAAACGGTGCCACCCGAAGCAGGTTCGTCTGGGTGAGGCGACCCTCTTTCCACCATTGCAGGATCAGCAAGGTTGCGGGAAAGACAACCACGACCGACTTGCAGAGCATGGCAGCCGCAAACAGCAAAAGCGCCCCCGCGTAGCGCCCCCGTCGGGGCGACTCAACGAAGCGAAGCCACATCAAAAGCGCGGCAAGACAGAACAGGGTTGCCAGCATGTCTTTTCTGGCCATTATCCACACAACGGATTCTGCGTGAAGCGGATGTACAGCGAACACAGCCGCCACGAACCACGCTCCGGGAACCGCAAGGCGCACAAGCAGGCGCCAGAGCAGAACGGTGTTTGCGAAGTGAATCAGGATATTGACTATGTGATAGCCTGCGGGGGAAAATCCCCAGAGCTTGTGCTCAATCCAGAAGGTCGTATAAAGAAGCGGCCAGTAATGCCCTTCCTTCCGTGTGCCTCCCTCAAGATAGGCGCCTACGGGATCAAACCAGAGTTCCCAGATTCCTCCCCATGTCGAAACGGCGCGTAGCTCCCTCATTATGGAATCGTCCCAGACGAATCCCGCCAGGGCAGCAGGAAAGTAAACGACGGCTATAAGCACGCCGAGAGCCAGAAAGGAAAAAGCGTCCCGCCGCGAGACCCCAAGACCCGAAACCGCTGTCCTTGGCTGTGAAGCCTGGTCTTGGGCCTTTTTTTTCTTTCCAGTCGTCATTAACCCGCCTTCATTCCCCGTGGTCCGCCTCGCGAAACGTCCAGCGGGAGTTCAGATAATAGTTAAGCAAAGCCCCGGGAGCAATCGCGCACGCCTGTAGCAACACGGGAAAAACCCGGGGAAACAGCATTGATAGAGCGACAAAGATCGAGTAGCTGAGCAGAAACGTCACAAAGGAAACCAGGGCGAACTTAACCCCCCTTACGGACTCGCGGCCGACCATGACGCGGTCGCCGAAAGTCCAGTAGTTATTCATCAGGAAGTTCGAAAAAATGGAAATCGTTATGGCTGCGGGCGACGCGACAAACTTGTGAACGCCAAGCTTTAGCATCAGGTAAAAGAAACCGAGGTTGATGACCACTCCGCAAAGACCCGTTACGCAGAACTTAATGAAGGTAAGGTGGTCGCTCAGGCGAAGCCACAGGACGCTGAGGAAGAACTCGAGCATGTTCGCCATGCCTAGCTTCGTTTCCCCGTGCTCGCGGTCGCGGAAATGGATCGGCTCCTCGACCACCCGCGCCCCGCAGCGGATCAGCCGGTGCAGAAGTTCGACCTGAAACACGTAGCCCCGCGCTCGCATATTACTCAGTTCTACCGCCCTGAGCTTCTCCGTCCTTATGGCTTTAAATCCCGCGGTGCAATCGGAAACTCCCCTCAAGCCCCCGATCCATCTTGCAAGACGATTTCCCCACCGCGACAGCAGCCGCCGCCTGAGGTGCCACCGCTCATCAAGCGAACCCCCCGCGACGTAACGGCTCCCGATAGCCACGTCCGCCCCGTCCGCGACGCGCTCAAGCAGCCTTCCCGCGTCGGCGGGGTCATGGGAGAAATCGGCGTCCATCTGCACCACGACAGAAGCGCCGAGAACATCCATAGCGTGAGTGATCCCACGCACGTAAGCGTCCCCTAGCCCACGCCGCTCTCCCTCAAGCAGGTGCACCCGTCCGTCCCCCCCTGCGGCAAACTCCCGGACCAGCCGTGCCGTGCCGTCGGGACTTTTGTCGTCAACAACAAGAAACGCCACATCCGCGTCCCCGTAGAGCTGGGTGAGGCGCGCCAGAAGCGAAGTGATGTTAAGCGCCTCGTTGTACGTGGGGATAACGAAGCACACTCTTGCTTTGCCGGGGTTCAATTAGAAACCCTCCGCAGCGCAAAAGCGGCTAAAAAGACAAAATGAACTAAGCATGTTTTTTCCATCTGGTGTCAGCACTCTGCGCAATTATTTTACCGAACCCGGGAAAAGGAGTTATTTTTCTAGCCGCAGGCGGACTTCGCTGATCATCCTCGCGGTCGAGGAAACCACGGTGAAAGTTTTTCTCCCGAAAACTATCACCGTTCCCGGGGCGGGAATCGACCCGTACCTGTAAAGAAGAAATCCTCCGAGCGTCTCGTAATCCTCCCCCTCGGGTATGGCGAGCCCGAGGCCGTCGTTAAGCCGTCCTATCTCGACTGTGGGATCTATTAAGTACTGTCCGCCACCGAGCTTTCTCCACGGGGTCTGCCCCGTGTCGTACTCATCCTCTATTTCCCCCACTACCTCCTCGATTATATCCTCAAGGGTGATGATTCCGACCGATCCCCCGTACTCATCAACCACGACGGCCATTCCCGCGCGTCCCCCCTTCATCTCCTCCATGAGTTCGTTTACGAGCTTTGACTCCGGAACGTAGAAGGGAGAAATGGCGTACTGTTCCACGCTCTGGTCAAGGTCCTGCTCGCCAAGAACGTAAAACGAGTTGAGTATGCCGGTTATGTTGTCGACCCGGTCGCTGAAAATCGGGATTCTCGAGTGGCTTTTTTCCGCTATAAGCCTCTTTACGTCCCGAAGCGTGGACTTTTTCTCAAGCGCGTCAACCTTCACTAGAGGAATCATTATTTCTCCGACGGTGGTCTCGGAGTACCCGAAGATCCTGCGAAGAACCCTTCTTTTGTAATCCGCGCTCGGCTTGTTCTCGTCCTCCTCCATCACGTCCTCGAGTTCCTCGCGGGTTATGGAACTCACCTTTTTTCCGGGGCGGCTCAATATTCCTCGGGTGAAAAGATTGACGAAGAAAAGCACCGGGAAAAAAAGCTTGGAGAAGACCCAGAGTGGATAGATAACCCAGAGCACTATTGAGTTTCGCCTGCTCTCGAAAACCGCCTTCGGAACCACCTGGCCGAAAACGACGATGAGGGGGGAGAGCATAGCCACTGTGTAGATGCTGCTTCGCTGCCCGAAGATCTCCTCTAAATAAAAGGTGAGCACCAGGGTGTTTATTATGAGCGAAAGGTTGACCCCTATAAGCGTGGTGCCTATGAAGCTTTCGATCTTCGAGTGGGCGTCAAGAACTAGCCCCGCGGAGGCGGAGCCGTCCTCGGCAAGGGACCTCATCTTTATCTTGTCACAAGAGATAAGGGCTATTTCCGAACCGGCGAAAAAGGCCTGCAGAACCAAAAACAAAAAAATCAGAAAAACCACAAGTTCAATTGACATCGCCTCTGGCCTCCCTTCGAACATCAACTCTTATCTTGGAAATCCTTTTCCCCTCCTTGCCCTCCACCGTGAAAACCAGCCCGCCGAAACCTATTTTCTCCCCTTCGGCCGGCAGCCTACCGAAAAGATCGAATACGAAACCGCCCATCGTCTCATTTTCCATTCGAAGCGGGATTACGGCCTCTTCCAGTATCTCTCCCAGGTTCTCAAGTCCCGCCGAGCGGGCGACCGAGAAAAGATAGTCGCCGTTGAACTCCTCTATTCTCGTTCCCCCGGGAATCGTAATGGCTCCCCCGCGGACCGCGGGTGCGGCTTTCTTGAGCACCGACCTTTCATCCTCTATCTCCCCGAAAAGCTCCTCCAGTATGTCCTCCATGGTCAGGAGTCCGTCGAACCTTCCGTACTCGTCAACCACTATCGCTATGTGGATCCTGTGCATCTGGAATTCGCGCAAAAGCGCCCCCGCGGGCTTAGAGCGGGGAATGAAATACGGCTTTCTTAGACATTCGCTTACCGTGGCTGAGGAATTTTGCTCGGTAAAATTCCACTTCAAAAGATCCTTGCTGTAGAGAACGCCGGCTATATTGTCTCGCTCTTTCTCATAGACCGGTATCCGGGAGTGGCCCATCTGGCGAACCCTCCCGACAGCCGCCTTGACTTCAATGTCGTGGGGAAGCGTGAAGCAGTCTATGGCGGGAGTCATTATCTTGTGGGCGGACAGGTCCTCAAGCTTGAAAAAGCCGTCCGCGAGATAATTTTCCACCTCGTTAAGCACTCCCTCGTCCCTCCCCATGCCCACGAGAATTTCAAGCTCGTCCGAGGAGATGTTGTTTCCTTCCGCGCGGTGGCCCAGGTCCGCCCCGAAAGCCCTTATGAAAAAACCGGAGACAAACATGATCCCCCACCTAAGCGGGGCAACCGCAATGTGGAAAAAATAAAGAGGAAGTGCGACTGCCTTCGAGATGGTTCTCGGGAACTTCACCCCGGCGGTTTTGGGAACAATCTCGCCGAACACAAGAAGCGTCGGAGACGCTATGGCCAAAGAGATAAGAACTACTGTCTGCTCGGGGGTGTCCTGAAGATATTGTCTCGCCGTAAGACCTAT
This sequence comes from Thermodesulfobacteriota bacterium, assembly GCA_047518015.1. GTDB lineage: Bacteria > Desulfobacterota_D > UBA1144 > Nemesobacterales > Nemesobacteraceae > Nemesobacter. Next base: position 7,756 of record JAKZRS010000050.1, read on the forward strand.
GACGCTCGAGTAGGCTATGTTGCAGACCTCGTCGGCCAAAAGAACCGTAGTTATGAGCTTGTGGGAATTTGACAGAAGCTTTTCTATAGCCGCAGAAGCCTTGCCCCGCTGCTTCGATATGCTCTCTCTCTGTGGACGGCTAAGGGAAAAAAGCGCCCCCTCGCTGAAGCAGAAAAACGCAGAGCAAGAAAGAAAAAAAAGAATCAGAATAAAATTTTCACCCAAAAAAGTCTTACCCCCGTGGAGGAGTCAGCAGAAATGCTCAAAACCCCCGGCATCGTAAAAAATTTCCCCTCCTCCCTCGTCAAGAAACCTTATTTTCTGCCCGCCGGTGATGGATCCGATTTTCGAGATCGCGACCCCGCAAAGGCGGGAAACATCCTCTATCGCAGCGTGGTTCTCCGCAGAAGAGGTAAAAAGAAGCTCGTAATCCTCTCCCCCTGAAACCGCGAGGCGGTATAGATCCTCGGAAAACCTGCGGGAGAGAGAAAGAAAACCGGGGGAAAGCGGAAGATCCCTGAGGCTGACTTCGGCGCCCAGTCCATGCTTCGAGGTAAGCTTCTCAAGGTCGCTTAGAAGCCCGTCGCTTACATCTATCATAGACGAGGCGATCCCGCGCTCTGCTACCATCCTGCCCACGGCGAGGCGGGGTGTGGGCTCAATATGTCTTAAAACCACATCCTCGCATCCTTCAATCCCGGGGTCGCTCGACAGGATCCTGAGGCCGAGGGCGGAATCCCCCAAGGTTCCGGTCACGTATATGTTCTCTCCCTCCGTCGCGCCCGAGCGCAGAACGACACTGTCCCCCGAGACCTCTCCAAGCGCCGTCATGCTTACAAAAACGGTTTGCGATTCCGAGAGATTCCCCCCGACCAGGCAGACCTCAAACTCCCGGCAGCCATCTCCCACTCCCCGTGAGAGATCCTCGATAAACCCCATTGCGTCTGTGCTCCGACAGCCAAGGGAACAGAGCAGGTACCTTGGCACCGCCCCCATCGCCCCTATGTCGCTTATGGCGACGCAGACTGCCTTTTTGCCGAGCTGCCTGGGGGTCTGCGTTTGAAGACTGAAGTGGACATTTTCAACCAAGGTGTCGGTCGAAGCGACAAGGCAGGCGTTGTCTCTGAGTTCTAAAACAGCGGAATCGTCCCCTATCCCCTTCAAAACTTCTTTCTGAGTAGCCTTGAACCTATCGGCTAAAAATCTCAAGGCGTCTTCTTCACCCATTTGCGGTTAAAAATTGTATTGTAAACGCGGTTACGTGTCAATTGAGCCGGAGTTCCTGAAAAAATTCTTTCCCCCTTCCCCACGGTCGCGAAAACCAAATTTCAGCTGGGGAAAAACCGGTTTTTCTTGACACGAAAAGCCGATGTATTTAGAATTAATTTTACTTTCCGAAGGATGGATTGAACTTTTTTCTGAAGTACCTGTTTTTGGGTGGTTTTTTGCTTTTCAGGAGGATTGCTGTTGGAAAAAGCAGAGAGAGTTGTGCACGGCAACTTGGCTACTGAAGCTGATATATCTGAACAAAAAATAGAGTTTGACTGGGATACGGTTCTTGACCTCGTTAAGAAAGACCTTTACTTTCCCCCGTCCTGGCTGTTTTCCATGAAAGTTGCAAAGACAGAAGGCAAGCTGGTCACTCTTGAGGCCAATACCCAGTTCCAAGCCCTCTGGGTGAAAAACCACTACCTGCAGTTAATAAACGAAACCTCCCGCAACCTCTACGGAAAAGACGGTTTTGATATAACCATAGACGCGGGCGAAGAGAACTCCCCGGCGCCAAAAGCGAGAAAAACCAAGGCCGCCGGCAAGGAGAGTTCCTTTGGCAAGCCGGAGGGCGCTGGGTCCCATGACCCCCAAGCGGCAAGCTTTTTCAGCTCAGCCAACACGTTTGAGAACTTTGTCGTTGGACCAAGCAACCAGTTCGCTCACGCCGCCTCGTACGCAATAGCCGAGAACCCCGGGATGGCTTATAACCCGCTTTTCATACACAGTGGCGTGGGACTCGGGAAAACCCACCTTCTCCACTCGATAGGGAATCACATACTCAAAAGGTACGGAAACCGCATGAACACCTTCTGTATCTCCGCCGAGCACTTCACAAACGGGGTGGTGCAGAACATAAAAACAGGCTCCATGGACAAATTCAGAAATCTCTACCGGTTTAACTGCGACGTCCTGCTGATAGACGACATCCAGTTCATCGCCGGAAAAGAAAGCACCCAGGAAGAGTTTTTCCACACCTTCAACTCTCTGTACGCGGCGAAAAAGCAGATAGTGATAACCAGCGACAAGCCCCCGAGCGTAATGAAAAACTTCGAGGAGCGTCTAAAGTCAAGATTCGAGTGGGGACTCACGGCTGACATACAGGCACCGGAAGTGGAAACCAAAATAGCCATTATAGAGAAAAAGGCCGAGGAAGAGCAAATCGATATCCCGGGCGATGTGGCCTCCTTCATAGCCCAGAACGTTCTCTCGAACATAAGGGAGCTTGAAGGTTCAGTGAACAAGCTGTTTGCCTACTCGAAGATGTTCGGGGAGAGAATCACCTTAGAACTGGCAAAGAAGCTCCTTAAGAACTTGGTGAAAAAAGAAACCCCCAAGATAATAAGCATAGAACTTATTCAAAAAGAGGTAAGTGCACTTTTCGATCTGACGGTAAAGGATATCAAATCAAGCCAGAAGCAGAAAAAAATCTCCGAACCCCGGCAGATAGCGATGTTCCTTTCGAGAAAATACACATCCTCCTCGTTCCCCGAGATCGGACGCAGGTTCGGCGGGAAAAACCACTCCACCGTCGTCCATGCGGTAAAAAACATCGAAAAAAAGATCGCCAGAGACCCCGCAGTCTCAAATGCCGTCGCGGCAATTTCCGCCTCCCTGGAGAGGTTCATAACATCCTGAACCCGCCTCGGGATACGGCCTGTTGAGAAAGACTGAAAAGGCTGTTTAAGGATTTTGACTTCCACCCCCAAACAACCCGAAGCAGGAAGAAGCTGTTAATATCTGTCAACAGGCGGAGGGGTTATGAACATGTTTACGAATCAGAAAGTCTCATGGTTTCAGACAATTCCGCTGATTTCACCTTTTTCACAGTGACTACTATTACTACTACGAGGAAACATATTTAATATTTAAATAGAAGTAACAGTAGGACAGCCTGGGGAAGATTTCAGTTTATGGTTTTGTCACAGAAAACAGGTTATTATCTATCGATAAAAATATTCGTATTATGAAGGGAAAAGAAGCGTTTTTCTGTCTTTTTCCAAAACTGGAGGTTTTTCTCTCAGATGATGTTTAAAATCAAAGGTGGGGATTTCTCAAGAAAACTGGGAATGATCCAGGGAGTTGTTGAGAAAAGAACAACTATGCCGATCCTCTCCCATGTCCTTATGAGCTCTGATGAGAAGGGTTTGCTTCTCGAAGCTACTGATCTTGAAAACACGGTCACCGTTTTTTGCGACGCACAGACGGAAGGGGAATTCAAAATGGCGGTTCCTGCCGGAATCCTCTCGGACTTAGTCAGGGAGATACGCGAGGAAGAGGAAATTTCGGTTACCGTTACCGAGAACAACTGGATTGAGGTTGTTACCAGTTCGGGTTCTTTTAAGATTGCGGGACTAGCAGCTGATGATTTCCCCAGGATCCCGGAGATTTCTTCGGAAGACCTTTTCCAGGTTTCCTCTGAAAAACTTGAGGAAATGATATCCAAGACGGTTTTTTCCGTATCCGAGGATGAGATGAGAAGGAGCCTCTCGGGGTTGTTCTTCGAAAAAAGAGGAGAACAGACCTTGAGACTGGTTGCTACCGACGGTCATAGGCTGAGCTTTATTGACCAGAAAATAGAAGGCCTTAACCTCTTGAAAGATATTCTGGTTCCCAAAAAAGCGGTTATGGAAATGAAAAGACTTCTTCGCCTTTCAAAGGAAGTCAGAATTGGTAGCAGCGGCAATTTCTTCGTTTTTGAGCTTAAGGATCAAAATCTGGTTTTTATCTCAAGGGTAATCGATGCCGAGTTTCCGGACTATATGCAAGTGGTTCCTGTATCGACGAAAAACACAGTCAGGGTAGATTCCGCCAGGCTGCTGCTTGCGCTTCGGAGAGTGTCCCTTTTCTCAGCCGACAACGTGAGGGGTGGCGGCAGGTTTGTGGAAATGGTTTTTGGGGACGGGAGGTTGCTTCTCGGCGCCTATCTGAGTACCGGCGAGGGCAAGGAGAGCATACCGATCGAATATTCTGGAGACGAAGTCAGGCTTGGTTTTAATTTCACGTATTTTCAGGATGTCCTCGACGCGGTGGGATCGCCGGAGGTCATAATTGGTTTTTCCGGCCACAAAAACCCGGTGTACATGGTTCCCTGCGAGGAAGGAGAGAAACAAGACGGCTACGTGAGCGTGATAATGCCAATGGAGCTTGACGCCAAGGCGGCGGAGGGGCAGGCGAGAGGATAATTCTCGTACCTTAAGATGCTAGGTGGATTCATTGGAGTTGATTTTTCCGGCGGAAGCGTCAGGACCGTAACCGTAAGAAAGGGGTTTAAGGGGACCGAAATTCGCAGATCCTTTTTCGCCGGAGGGCTTGGAGACAAAGATACGGCAGGGTTTCTCCAAGGAGAAATTTCTCTTGGAACTCGGGCGGTCTCCGGAATCTCTTTTTCACCACTTCTTCTAAGGGTTCTTAAGTTTCCCTTCTCAGATTCCAAAAAGATCAGGAGAGTTTATCGCTTTGAGCTTGAGAACTCGACCGGGTTCACCCTGGGAGAAGACGTTCTATCCGACTACCACGGGGTAAAAAGACCGGAAGGAGCCGAGATCGTTGTTCCGGCTTTTAAGAAGGAAGTGTTCGAAAACTATCTCGGTTCCCTGCAAGAGTCCGGCGTGGACCCGGACCAGGTGACTTTTTCCCCCGTCGCGTTTTCCTCGTTGGATAAATTTCTTGGAGAGCCGAGACCGCTTCTTCTGATAGACATAGACCAGGATCATTTTAATTTCTCGTTTTTTGACGAGGGGGGGCTGAGCAGGGTCAGAAACTGCGACCATGCCGTGGAAAGAACAAAGAAGGCCCTTGCCGCAAGCACCCTCGATTTTCGGCAGATTAACGGCGATGAGGGGAGAAAAAAGGCGTTTTTTGAAAGCTGCCGCTTCATCTCAGACGAGATAGAAACCACCGCCCGCTACTTTGAGAGCGAAACCGGGGAGGGGATAAAGAGCTTGGTTCTTACGGGGGGAATATGCGAGGTTGAGGGAATAGCGGGGAAACTCGGAGAGCAGCTCGGCCGGGAAGTGGAAACTATTTTTATACCGGAGCTTGGCCAGGAAGACTCTCCCTTTTTTGCCAGGGCGTACTCCTTGGCGCTTTATGGCGGCTCTTCTGGCGGGAGCGGAAAGCTCAATCTCAGAAGAGCCGGGTACAGGCCGCGCGGAGTCGGGAGGAGTCTGCTCAAAGAGTTTAAGGTTCCCGTCGCCTTGTGCGCAGCCCTGCTTCTGATAGCGGTTTTCGGGCGCGCAACGGAAGTCGTCTCCGCAAGGAGCAAGATAAATTCTATACGTTCCGAGATGGGAATGGATCTGAGGAAAGAGTTTCCCGAGGCCGCCGGGACCCAGGATCCGGTCGCTTTTTTCAGGGGGAGACTTGAAATCATCAACCGCAAACTGGACATACTGAAGCAGGTAAGAGGATCTCACAGCCCGCTTGAGGTCCTGACGGCGGTTTCGGCTGCCGTTCCGAAAGATATAAGTTTCTTGATTAGCGAGATAAGAATTGAAGACGGAGGCAAGGCCAAGATCTGGGGCAAGTGCGACTCCTACGAGGAAATAGCGTCTATAGAGAAGGCCTTCTCGGAGTCCGGGAGCTTCACTCAGGTGAAAATGGGACAGGTCGGAAAGGCGGTTAACAACAGTTTGAAATTCGAGATTTCCATGGTCGTCAGGTGAAAATGCAGAGACTGATACAGAGACTGAAATCCACAATAGGAGCTGTTCTTGAAAAAACCGAGCCCTTGGTGAAGAGGCTCAAGGGCCTTATAGAAAGCAGAGAATTTTCCGAAAGGGATGTCCGCGCCCTGAAGATAGTTGCTGTGGTTCTCGTTCTATTCCTTGCCTTTTCGATCTACAGGGCCGTTTTTCCCGCGGGTTCGGCCATTAGAAGCGAGGTCAGTTTGATGCGGGGGCAGTTAAACGAGATAAGGGCCATTAAGGAAGAGTACCGCTACTCAAGGGATATTCTCGCCAAGGTGAGCGGTTCCATGGAAGAGGAAAAGGAAGCGCTGATTTCGGTAGCGGAAAAGACGCTTATCAGAAACGGCATCGACCGCCGCTCTTTTTCAATAAAGGGAACCAACCCGTCGGTGAGGGGTAAGGGCATAAAGCGGGAAAAGGCCGTTGTGGTCAGCATAAACAAGGTGCCGATTCCGAGGGTGATGAACGTCCTGTATTCTTTTCAGAAAAGCAAAACCATACTTAAGGTCTCAGGCCTGAGGATAAAAACCAGATTCGACAACCCGAGCCTGACGGACGTCTCCTTCCGCCTGTCGACTTTTTCTTTCAGCGAATCGTGAGCTAGGAAAAAATGAAGATAAGGACCAGGGTCAAAATACCGGAAAAGATCTCCGTTTCTCTCTACGTCGGGGTTTTCTTTGCGTTCCTTCTGATTTTTCTTCTCCTGGGGTTTCCGTGGGACTCCGTTGAAAAAAGGGTCGTTTTCGAAATACAGAGCAACTCCCCGGTTCCGGTTCTAATAGGCGACGCGGATATTCGGGGTCTTTCCTCGATCGAGCTTAAAGATGTCCGGGTGATCCTGGGGGACAGAGAGCCGCTTGTGATTGACAGGGCCAGGGTGGACGCCGGACTTTTCTCCGTTATTTTTTCCGACAACGCCAAGATTTCCTTTTCGGTGAATGCCTACGGAGGGAAGATAGAGGGTAAGGTTTCGCAGAACAAGAAGGAAAACAAGGTTACAAGCGCAGAAGTGGACATAAATTCCGTCGAGTCTTCGACCGTTTCCCGTCTTTTTCTCGGGGGCGGGGGGATTTCGGTGGGCGGCAAGGTTGACGGGAGCATAAAGTTTCTTGGAGAGGGGGAAAGCGGTGGGATTTCCAAGATGGAGTACCTGATATCTTCTCCTTCTCTTTCGGTTGTGGTGGAGAAGGTGCGGGGTTTTGCGGTGAAGGAGGAGTACAAAAACCTAAGTGTGGTGCTTCGCGGCACCGCGAACCGCTTTGAATCGCGCGTCGAGAGGTTTTCCCTCTCGAACAAGCAGCTGTCTTTGGAGGCCGAGGGAAAAGCCCCGTCTCCGCTTCGGTTCAGAAAGGGAGCGGCCTTGGATCTCTCCGTTACCTTCAGGCCTTCTCCAGAGGACGCGAAGCTTGCTCTTGTCGGCAGTTTTCTAGGCTCTCGGGGGGAGGACGGCGGCTTCTCCGGGAAAATTCAAGGCACGTTGTCAAAACCCAAGATAGTGAAGGCGGACGAGGGCAGCTGAGAGGCTCGTTTTTACCGCCGCAGGCTATTTGACTTTGCCCTGCCCCCTCGCTACTCTTCTCGGAATATTCTCCTCAAGGCTGGATAATGGCTCCCAACAAAGAACTTGCCGCCGTAAGAAGGGAAATAGACGCCCTTGATTCCAAGTTGCTCGAACTTATAAACAGGCGGGCCGAGCTTGCAATAGATGTAAGCGGGCTCAAGAAAAAAGGTTCTCTGGGAGTTTACGATCCAGGCAGGGAAAGGGAGATAGAAGGCAAGATAACGGGAACCAACCCCGGCCCCCTTTCCAACGACGACATCCTTTTCGTTTTCAGGGAGATAATATCGCGTTGCAGGTCCCTTCAGCATGACGAGAAAGTCGCCTACCTCGGACCCGAGGGCAGTTTTTCAAACCAGGCCGCGTTTCGAAAATTCGGAGCTTCCTCAGAGGTTTTTCCCTTACCCAGCTTCGAAAACGTGTTCGAGGAAGTGCACGGCAAAAGGGCCGATTTCGGCATAGTTCCCGTAGAGAACTCGGTTGAGGGCTCGGTGGGAGACGTGCTTGACATGCTCCTTGAGTGGGACCTGAGTATTTCTGCCGAGTGTTTTGAGCGCATTGAGCACTCCCTGCTTTCCCTAAGCGGGGAGATTAAGGAAGTAAAAACGGTAGCTTCGCATCCCCAGGCGCTTGGGCAGTGCAGGAAGTGGATTGCCGCGAACCTCTACGGCGTCGGGCTTCTTGAAACCCCGAGTACCGCGGTGGCGGCGAAAATGGCTGCGAGGGACAAAGACGTGGCCGCGGTCGCAAGCGAGTTTTCGGGGTCGATATACAACCTCACGACAATACGGAGACACATAGAGGACAGCCCGCGCAACACGACCCGGTTCGTAGTGGTGGGCAGGGAAAATCCTCCCCCGAGCGGAGAGGACAAGACTTCGATTGCTTTTTCCGTAAAGGATGAACCGGGAGCGCTTCACAAAACATTTTTTCTTCCTTTTTCCGAAGCCGACATAAACCTCACCAAAATCGAGTCGAGGCCCTCGCGGGACGGGCAGTGGGAGTACGTGTTTTTCGCCGACTTCTCGGGGCATCGCGAGGAGAAGGCGATAAGGGATGCTCTTGAGAGGGTGGAAGCCAACTGCGTTTTCCTCAAGGTGCTCGGATCCTACCCTGCCGGAGCGTCGGGCTGACGGCGGTCTTCCGGACAAAATTCCCATGGAACCGAAAGCAAGCGTAAAGAACCTTATTCCCTATGTTCCGGGAAAACCGATCGAGGAACTCGAGCGGGAGCTCGGAATCCGGGGCGCGGCCAAGATGGCCTCTAACGAAAACCCCAGCGGTCCCTCCCCCCTTGCGAAAAAGGCGCTTGAAGAACACATCTCGAAAGTCAATCTTTATCCCGACGCGGACTGTTTTGAGCTCAGGCGGAAACTTTCTGAAAAACTCGGGGTTCCCGAAGACACGATAATAATCGGCAACGGCTCAAACGAGGTGATAGAGATCGTCGCCAGGACATTCCTCGAGCCCGGAGACGAGGCCATATACGGCCGCTACGCGTTTATCGTCTACCCGATTGTCACCCAGGCGCTCGGATGCTCACACGTCGTTTCCCAGATGCCCGATCTCACCCACGATCTCAAGGATATGCTTTCCCTCGTTACGGAGAAAACGAAAATCATTTATATCGCAAACCCGAACAATCCCACGGGGACCATGGTCAGAAAGGATGAATTCGAGTGGTTTTTGGAGCGGGTCCCGGAGAACGTGATAATACTCGTTGACGAGGCCTATTTCGAGTATGTTGACGACCCGGAATATCCGGACACCCTCCGGTATCACTCGGTTCGCGAGTCGCTTGTGACGGTGCGGACCTTCTCCAAGATTTACGGGCTTGCGGGACTCAGGGTTGGCTACGGGGTGGCGTCAAGCGATGCTGTTTCTTACATGAACAGGGTGCGGGAGCCGTTTAACGTGAACTCGGCCGCGCAGGCGGCGGCCTGCGCCGCTCTTGACGACGAGATGCATGTTAACCACTCAAGGAAGCTTAACCGCAGGGGAAAGGAATATTTCCGCGAGAAGCTCGCCGAGCTCGGGGTCGGGTACATTGAGTCTCACACGAATTTTTTTCTCGTGGACCTAGAAGCGGATCCGATGCCGGTTTACGAAGCGCTCCTTCGCGACGGGGTGATAACCAGGCCGGTAGGCGTCTACGGACTGAACACGCACCTCAGGGTAAGCTTCGGTCTTGCGTGGGAGAACGAAAAGTTCATCGAATCGCTAAGGAGAATTCTCGGAAGATGACTTTTGAAAAAGTGACGGTGATCGGTCTCGGACTAATAGGCGGTTCTCTCGCGGCCGCCCTTCGGGACTCAGGAGAAGTGGGGGAGGTCTTCGGAGTCGAAAGGGACAGCGAATCCCTTCGCTTCGCCCTTGAAAACGGAATCGCCGACGTGGGCTCTTCAGAAATCGGTTCAGGGATATCCGGATCTGAAATCGTCGTCGTAGCGACCTACGTCGACACTGTAGCACAGGTGGCCGCGGAAGTTTCCGGCGTCGTTTCCCAGGGTACTGTCGTGTGTGATACGGGGAGCGTTAAGGCTCTGGCAGTCAGGGAGATGGAAAAGAATCCCAGGAATATCCGCTTCGTAGGAGCTCACCCTATTGCGGGAAAGGAAACTTCGGGAGTGCGGGAGTCAGACCCCGGCCTTTTTTCAGGGAAAAAATGCGTTGTTACCCCCGTGGAGAGCACCTGCCCGGAAGCTCTCTCGATGGTCAAAACGCTGTTTTCGCTTGCGGGAAGCGAAATAGTCGAGATGGACCCCGAATCCCACGACGAGATTTTCTCCCTAGTAAGCCACCTCCCCCACGCGGTCGCCTATTCGCTTGTAAGCGCGGTGGCTTCTTCGGGGGGAGAGAGAAACCTTTTTGATTTTTCAGGCGGGGGCCTGGCCGACTTTACCAGGGTCTCGGGGAGTTCCCCCGAGATGTGGGCCGGGATTTTTATTGAGAACCGGGACGCTGTCCTCGACGCCATCCGGAGCTTTGCCGGCAAGCTCGGGGAGATTGAAAAAGCCATTGCCTCCGGTAATGTAGAACAGCTAGAAACCCTTTTGAGGGATGCCCGGGATTCAAAGAGGGATCTTGGGGTGTGAAGAGAAAATGTCTGATAAGGTAAAGAAAACCGATGAGCAGTGGACACAGCAGCTCTCCCGCGAGCAGTTTGCGGTTGCGAGAAAAAAGGGCACCGAGAGGGCTTTTACCGGCAGGTACCACGACCATCACGAAAAAGGCATGTATGTCTGCGTCTGCTGCGGGCAGGAACTTTTCCGTTTTTCCGAGAAATTCGATTCCGGCACGGGATGGCCGAGCTTCTGGGAACCCGTTTCGCAGGAGAGCGTAGCGGAGAAAACCGACCGTTCACACGGGATGGCGAGAACCGAGGTTCTGTGCTCAAAGTGTGACGCTCATCTGGGCCATGTTTTCCCTGACGGGCCGCAGCCCACGGGGATGAGGTACTGCATAAATTCCGCCTCTTTGGATTTTGAGGAACAGAAAGAGGAGTAGGGAAGTGGCGACGGGTGGGTTCGAACCACCGACACAGGCCTTATGAGAGCCCCGCTCTACCCCTGAGCTACGCCGCCTCAGGAAAAACCAAGTAAATCGAGAAACAGCAATTATACCGAGAGTCCGCTAGGATTCAACGCATTAATCCGGGAAACGCGTTATGTCTCCGGCCGTTTTCGGACCGCGAAACTGATCCCCCAGTTAGCCGGGGGATCTGGGGCGTCTGGGTCTATGTGTTTTATTGTGATTTTCAGCATGTCGCTGACTATAATCGGATTGTAGGTTTTCCCCTGAATCAGCCGGCGGCCGTACCGTTTTTCTTCGTTTCTTCCCTTATGAGTCCGAGGTCCAGAAGTTTTCTATAGGTTTTAGTGTGAGAACCGTAGAGGGAAAAAGTTTCTATGTCTTCGGGTTCGTCGATATCTATGCTGATATTGAAATTTTTGTAGACGTCGCAGGGCACGTATCTTCTCTCCGCTTCCTCCCTGTGTTTTCTGAAACTGTCGTCCCCGAACATCGAGGGTATGCTGTCGGGCGGCTTTCTCAGTATAGCGTTTGTGCCGAGTTCGTCTTCTGAGGGCACGAGGATAACGGACTTGCCCTTTTGTTCCTTTTCCAGGACGAAGTCGAGATCCTCGCCGGTTATGAGGGGGGCGTCGCCCGGGATCACAAGCACCGACTTTGCGCCCATTTTCCTGCAGACCTGAAGAGCCAGATCAACCGACGAGCTTTCCCCGAGCTGGGTTTCTTCCCTTATGACGTCAAAACCTTCTTCGAGCGCCATTTCTTCCGCTTTACGATCAAGCGTTACCACGACCTTGTTGTCGGCAAGCTTTGACTCTCCGACCGCGGAGAACACGTCTTCGAGCATCACGTAGGCAAGCTCGGTCCTCTGTTTTTTGCTGAGCACCGAGGCAAGCCTTTCGTTTGCCCTGGAAAGATCTTTTACTGGAATCAATATGAACTTCAAAACTTCTACCTCGCCGTGGTGGGCTCTTGGCCCCGCACTATTCTATCGATAAAAATGCCGCTTGGAAAACAGAAAAAGCGTATAATGGGAATCTCCGCCACAAAAAGCAGCAGGCTGCTTGTTTTGTTTCAGCATGTTAGAAAGTCCTCTGGCAAATAGCGAACAATGTGCTGCTTCCGGTATTGACACTTGTCGCTTGACACTTTACACTCTCTGAGTGATCAAATCGTTTCGTCATCGCGGCTTGAGAGCTCTATATAGAGGAGAACGTTCGGCGAAAATCGCGCCCGAGCACGTGGCAAAACTTAAACGCATACTGACTGTCCTGGATCAAAGCAGCGGACCCCAAGACATGAACCTGCCTGGTTTTCAACTGCACCGACTCAAGGGTTCGTTAAAAGGTTATTATGCTGTTTCAGTATCGGGCAACTGGCGGGTCACGTTTCGTTTTAAAGATGGAGACGCCGTAGATGTCAATTACTTGGATTATCACTAAAATGGTCAATTATGATTAGAGGAGAAAAGTTATGGCAATGAACAATCCTGTGCATCCAGGCGTCATTGTACGCGAGGATTGCATGAAACCGTTGGACCTGTCGGTTACCGAGTGCGCAAA
>JAKZRS010000051.1:0-13007 GCA_047518015.1 Thermodesulfobacteriota bacterium
TTGCCTTCGGTCGGGCTACGCCCTCCCTTCGGCAAGCGCCATCCAGATGTCTTGATAATCCGGTGCTGGGGAATATAATCTTTTCCCTAAACGGAGAGCATCATCTTTTGCTGAAAGTGTTGCACTTCAGAGTTGATAAGAGGCAATGAATAAAACCGAAGAACTTAAAAAAGCCGCGGGTGTAAGAGCCGTCGACTTCGTACGCGCGGGAATGCTGGTCGGGCTCGGTACCGGGTCGACGACCGAGTTTGCCATAGAAGAGATCTCCAAGCGCATAAAAGACGGTCGGCTCTCGGACATCTCCTGCGTTCCAAGCTCCGAGAGAACAAAAAATTTTGCGGAGACTCTGGGTCTTGATCTCGTTAAGCTTAGTTCGGCGAGAAAAATTGACGTGACTATTGATGGAGCGGATGAAATCGACTCGGATTTCAATCTTATAAAAGGGGGTGGAGGGGCTCTTTTGAGGGAGAAGGTGCTTGCCCAGAACAGCGAGAGAAATATAATCGTCGCTGATGAATCAAAACTCTCACAACGGCTCGGAAGCCGTTTTCCAGTTCCCGTAGAGGTGCTTGGATTCGCCATTGAGGCCGAAAAGAGCTACCTTGAGAGCCTTGGCGGAAAAACGAGATTGCGGCTTGGGAGGGACAATTCTCCTTTCCTGACCGATCAGAACAATTTTATTGTTGACTGGAGTTTCGGGGAGATGGAGTCTCCCTCTTATTTCGCTGAACGATTGTCACAAAGGGCGGGGATAATTGAGCACGGTCTTTTTATAGGAACCACAAGCGATATCATAATCGCTTCTCCGCATGGACTAAAGCATCTTATCGCTGATGAATCCCCCTGAGTCTTTGACGATTCTCAAATACTGGCCGTAATCATGCGCAAGGCCATGGTTACGGGTAAAGATTGACCTTTTTACCCCGAACTGCTCGAGCGGTTTCTCCACAAGGCCGCCGGAAACAGCACGAGAACTATCAAGAACAAGTTGAACACAGTGCCCTTGGCTGTGCTGCCAGCCCCAGCAATCGCGCATCCGTCATCGTCGCTGCTGACTCCCGGATGGAAACCGGAACCGATTATAAGTTTCTCGCCTTCAAGAAAATCAGGATCACTAAAACTTACGATATAACTCAACTTGGGCACATCACCTGGAGCTCTGCCTTCTTTGATGACTGGGGGTACATCATCCGTCGGATCGTCCCAGAGATACTGAACAAAGCCTCCGGAGTCCTCGGGCAGCAAGCCCAAGTCCTTACATTGCCTGTTTTCGCCTCTTATTATCCTGATTACCTCATTGCCGACATCGCACTCATTATCATCCCTGACATCAAAACTTCGGTTCTCAAGATGAGGTCCATTTCCGTTAAAAAACACCAGATTGTTCTCAGTCATAATAAACACGTAGACAGCCCCATGTTTCCAAGGCAGCGACCTCCAGCAATTGCGGATTTTGGCTAGCTGGGCGGGATTTTGGCCAGATTTAATCTGTTCCCTAAAATATTTAGCAAATTCGTCTACAAATTCCTTTAGACTATCACTGTCCACAACCTTGTTAGCACTTATTCCCTGTTTAAAATAGGGTTCTTGGTCAATGATTTCGCTGACGAAATAAGGACATTCTATCTGATCAAAACCTACATCATCCTCACCATCCTCATCATGAACATAATGATAACCAGCAAGCAGGATAAGGTCAGACTGCCAAACGGGATGTGTGAATACGGTGGCACAAGCTACCCTCTGCTCACCACGATTTTCATATGGGACACAGCCGCCTCCGTTCCCAGCGGCATCAATGAGTCCCCGTACCTCTTCGTCAAGATCAGTCAGTCTCCCAAATATTCCTGCCTCACCAGAGTAATGAGCCAAAGTTAGGTTTTGTGCTTCAGGATCATCTGCGTGAGTAAAGACTGCGCCTTTATCATCTATCACCATGAGATATATGGTGCCATTGTTCCAATCTCCTCCCTCCACAGTCACTTCCTGCTCGAATTCTATGTTGTCGTTTGGATTATCAATGCTCTCCCAGTGTGCTTTTGCATGCAGCACAAACTCCAGCATTTTTTCCATATCCCCGGCGGTGACATCCCCAGCAGTTGTTCCATAACTATGGTCGTCATGGGCGCTGGCGGTACGCGCGCCGGAGAAGAAAACGAGCAATGCTAACGCGCAAACAAAAAGTGCAGCCACTCCGCTTCTCCTACCCACTTTCGCTGTTAAAGTTTTCATGGTTTGTTTTGCTTTTAGATTTCTCGACAAAGCTACCGAAAACAGTATGGAAACTATCAAGAACAAGTTGAATATGGCCCTCTTGGGCGTATCTGCGCTTCCCGCAATAGCGCAGCCCCCATCATCCTCTTTAGCTTCAGGATAAATGCCGGAACCCCAGATGTGACGGCCACCGCTTCCCCCTATAATCGGCACAATATAGCTTAGCTTGGGCGAGGTGCCGGGGGCACAGGTAAATGGACCATCCGGGCACTCCGTCCGTATGTCGACATTATCATCAGGCGTCGACGGATCGTCCCAAAGATACTCAACAAAGGCCCCTTCGCCTACTGGCAAATCCTTAACAGCGTTGACAATTAGATCCCCGACATCGACTCCATTAGCGTCCTTAACATTCAAGCCTGTATTCTCAAGAGTAGGGGTGTTGCCGTTTAAGACAACTAACTGGGTATCCTCGATCATAGCAAAAAGGTAAATGGAATCATTTTTCCAAGGCAAAACCCTAAGGCAACTCAGTGAGTTAATAACATTAAATAAACCTACCCGCTCCCGCCAATCGACATAGAACCCAATAAACTCGTCCATAAATTCCTTCAGCGTTTCCTCATTAACCACGTCAGCTGCGCTTGTTCTGGGGGCGAAATGGGGACATTTAAGATTAGAAAAAGACGTATCTGAAATATTATGGTGAAGACCACCGACCAGAATGGCTGGAATTTTAAATGTAAGGTTGCGGAGATCTAAGTCGAAGAAAACGGCACAAGCTTCTCTATCCTCACCTTCAAAAGTATAAAGTTTGCAATCTACTCCATAATTGTATTCTCTAGATTCGTCTTCTCTAACAGATTTGTCCTCTTTAACACCTTCAATAAGCTGTTGGATAACGGGAAGATTGTTCAAGTTTCCATTTTGTGCGATAGGATAATGCGGATGGTTCTGTATTACTCCCCCTTGACTCATCCGCCAGAGATATATGGTGCCGTTTTTCCAATCTCCTTCTTCTTCTTGAATAAGTTCCAGAAAGGGTGCGAGGCCGGAATTATAATCTACAAACTGCATCACGTGATCCATTGCGTGCAGCATAAAGTCTCTCATTTTCTCCCTATCCCCAGCGGGAACATTGCCGGCAGTTACGCTGTCGAGACTATGACTACCTCTTCCATCCTCACGGATGGGGATGTCGTCATAATCATGAGCGCTTAGTGGAGTTGTGTACGAAAAGAAAACAAACAGCGCTAATATACAAACAAAAATGGGTGCTTTATTTTTTATAGCAATTTCATTATCAAGCCAGTCCTTCTTTTTTCCCGAGGATGTTGTTTTCATCTTCAAATCTCCTTCATTCAGCGTAATTTCAATTATGTAGATTTTTTTGAACCACTCAATTTATGCGGTTGTAACATAATTTATTACTTGAAAGCAAGATGAGTTAGAGGGCTAAACGAAATAGTCAGTACTAACAAAGTAGGGGCGAAGGAAAAAGAACAGGAATTCATTGCTGCTGATCGTAATTTCCGGCCAGAATTGTCAGTGCAATGTGAGACAACTGTTAAAACATAGCGATTATTTAAGAATCAACATGGATTCCACGGTAAGCAGGCAATACCTACATGTTAGTGAACCAAACTTCAGGTGATAAAGAACTGCGTGATTCTTGTGATATTTGTCGCGACCTCTGATGGAATGCCGATTCTTACTATACTTCTTCCCTTTTCATCAAGAGACTTGAAGTCGCCCGTGGCCTGTGCCATCTTGAGTATCCCGAAAGAAAATACCGACTCGGAGGAGCCGACATCATCAGGTATGTGCAGATCATTCGCGTTATCGCTTACGATCTGAATGAAAAATCCTTCTCCTGAGTCTCCTTTGTGAAGCTGGCCGGTTGAATGAAGAAATCTCGGACCGAAACCCAGAGTTACGGGTACGGATGATATCCTCTCGATCTGCGCTCGGAGGAACATAAGCTCCTTTGAATTTTCTTCTCCGGGGTCCACGTACGCCTGAATTGATATGTAGCCTCTTTTCTTTGAAGAGATAAGGTTTCTTAGATGCTCTGGGGACTCTATGTTTCTGTTACTTGAAAAAACGAGCCCTTCTCTTGAAAAATCGGGTTTTTCGAATTCAAGCTTGCCGATTTCTCGGTAAAGCTTGAGAAAATTTCTGGCGAAAGTTTTCGCGGATTCGACATCGGGCTGATCAAAGGGATTTATCCCCAGTATGCTTCCTGCAAGCGCGACCGCAAACTCAAAGCGCAAAAACTCCGCCGCGACCGCGTCGGGTGAGTCAATTACTATCTTCACAAAGGGAACCCCACTGCCCGCAAGACGTTCCATCACGGTGTCTATGTCCTTGTCTTCTCTTAAGGAAAAAAGTATATAAGCCCTGTCCTCTCCGGGTCGCGGTGCGTCGGTGTTTCTCTCGTCAAGCAGCGGAAGGATACCGACGCCGTCTTTTCCTATACTCTCGGCGATCATCTGCTCCGCCCAGTAGCCGAAAGGAAAAAGTTTTTCCGAGAAAACGAAACCCAGCTTATCTCTTCCCTCTCTCGCCATAACCCCGAGAAAGGTTCCCAGGCGAAAGGAGGGACTCTCGTGGCAGTTCCCTCCGACCGTATTCCTAAGTTCAAGTAGCACGGAAGCGGCCGATTGAAGTATTTTGCGTATATTGACTCCCGCGAGAGATGCGGGAACGAGGCCGAAGTAAGAAAGTGCGCTGAACCTTCCGCCGACGTTTGGATCGTTGATGAACACCTTGCTGAAACCGTGGTTACGGGCGGTATTGATCAGTTTTGAACCGGGATCCGTTATGCAGATGAAGTGTTCCCCCGCAGAATCAGTTTTTTTTGCGAGTTCGCCGTAAAAATGTTTCATCAGTGAAACGGTTTCCACGGTCGAGCCCGATTTTGAGGAGACCACGAAGAGTGTTTTCAGAAGGTCTATGCTTTCTTGTGTCTTCAGAATGAAGTCAGGATCCGTTGTATCCAAAAGAGTAAGGTGTAAAAAGCCGTCACGAGCGGTAAATATGTTTCTGAATACCTCGGAAGAGAGACTTGATCCCCCCATGCCGAGAACCACGACATCGGTAAATCCTTTTTTTCTTGCGGATTCTGAGAAGTTGTCAATTTCCTCTGTCGCCTGAAGCATCTCTTCGGGAAGATGAACCCAGCCGAGGCGGTTTGTTATTTCGGAGGGGTCATCCGCCCAGAGCTGATGGTCGCGGCGGAAGAATCTTTCGGCAAAGCGTTTTTTTTCAAGCTCAAGGAGTTCGGATTCGATTAAGCTTTGGTAATCAGCCGCGTATTCCGTGTAGTTTTCTGACTGGAAGCCGGCTTTTTTCTCAGCGGACACGGCACTAACCACCAAGGAGTTCAAGACATTCTTTGAGGATGGTGTCCGCGTTAAAACCGAAGTTGTTCATCACGTCGCGGTAAGGCGCCGACTCTCCGAAGCAGTCTATGCCGTAGGCTCTGGCTGTAGCACCCGATCCCGTGAATTTCTCCCATCCAAACGTCGCTCCGGCCTCGACACTGATTCTTACGGTGGCCGAAGGTGGCAGGACGCTGTCTTTGTATTCCTGGGGCTGCGCTTCGAAAAGACTCCAGCAGGGAAGGCTCACTACTCTCGGGTTTATTCCCGTCTCGCTCAGTCTTTCATACACTTCAAGGCAGATATGGACTTCAGAACCCGTGGATATCAGTATTATGTCAGGCGTACCGTCTGAGTCTGCTATTACGTAGCCGCCCGCAAGCGCTCCATCGGCCGCACCGTAGTGCTCCCTGTCTATTACCGGAACATTCTGTCTTGTGAGAACAAACGCGGCGGGGCGGTCAGAGAGTCCCATCACGTATTTCCACAGAACCGCAAGCTCGTTCGCGTCGCAGGGACGTATGACGTCAATGTTAGGAGTTACTCTTAGGGTCGTCAGATGTTCTATGGGTTGATGCGTGGGTCCGTCTTCGCCGACCCCTATGCTGTCATGCGTGAAAATATAGATTACGGGAAGTTTCATCAGGGCCGCGAGCCTTATTGAAGGCTTCATATAATCGGCAAAGACGAAATAGGTTGAGGCGTAGGCTCTAAGTCCACTAAGACACATTCCGCTTGCTATTGCGGCCATTGAGTGTTCCCTGACTCCGAAATGAAAGTTTCTTCCCTTGTTGTCCTCGGCGGAGAAGCTCGTTGCACACTTAAGATAGGTTTTTGTCGAGGAACCCACGTCTGCGGCGCCGCCCATAAACCACGGCACTCTTTCCCCTATGGCGTTAATTACGCTTGAGTTAGCGGAACGCGTTGCGACCTGATCGGCCGTGTAGGGGAAGGACGGGATATCCTGGTCCCATCCCTCGGGCAGTTTCCTTTTCTCAAGCATCTCAAACTCATGAGCGAGCTCGGGATATTCGTTTGAGTACTTCCTGAAGTTCTCTGCCCAGATCGCTTCGGCTTCGTTTCCCCGGGAGATTGCATCTTTCCTGTAGGAAAGTATCTCGTCGGGAACGTGAAAATTCCCAAGAGCGTCCCATCCGTAAAACTTCTTTGTCAGTTTGACTTCCTCTTCTCCAAGCGGCGCTCCGTGGGCCTCGCACGTGTTCTGCTTGTTGGGGCTTCCGTAGGCTATCTGGCTTTTCAGTATGACGATTGAAGGCCTCTCGGTTTCAGATTTCGCCCGAGACAAGGCCTTCTCTATTTCCTCAAGGTCGTTTGCGTCCTCAACTTTCTCCACGTGCCAGTTATAGGAACCGAAGCGCATTTCCGTGTCCTCGGAATACGCAAGCGAAGTGCTTCCCTCAATGGTTATGCTGTTGCTGTCGTATATCCAGATCAGGTTTCCGAGTCCCAGATGCCCCGCTATGGATGCGGCTTCTGAGGAAATTCCCTCCATCATGTCTCCGTCGCTGCAGACCGAGTACACTTTGTTATCTATGATGTCGTAGCCTGGGCGGTTAAAGTGCGCTGAAAGCCATTTGCCTGCTATGGCCATCCCGACCGAATTCGATACTCCCTGGCCCAGAGGCCCGGTCGTGGTTTCGACTCCGGCGGTGATTCCAAGCTCCGGATGACCGGGGCAGTGGCTGTGAAGGCTGCGGAATTCCTTCATGTCGTCAATCGAGATATCGTATCCGTTTACGTAAAGAGTGGAGTAGAGAAGCATGGAAGCGTGACCTGCGGAGAGGACGAAGCGGTCGCGGTTTGGCCAGTCCGGATTCTCGGGATTATGCCTTAAGAATTTGTCAAAAAGCACAAAAGCCGCGGGAGCGAGAGCCATGGGGGTTCCCGGATGGCCTGACTTCGCTTTTTGAACCGCGTCCATAGCGAGCGTTCTTATGCAGTTGATTACAAGGTTCTCCAATTATTCATCCTTGGGGAGAAATCCGCGCGGAAACATTGAAAATCCGCTGTAGTGCGCGTCTGATTCATGTAAAAAGACAACCGGGGTTTCACTTGCGCGGGCCGCTTTTAAATTTACTTATCATAAACAATAGTGATAATATATCAACATATACCCCGAAGCGGTTTTCGCCGGTCTCTGCCCGGCGTGAAAACCGCTGCTTTCCCGGCAAAATGAAAAAGGCGGCTTTGGTTACAGGCGGGGCGGTGAGAATAGGAAAGGAACTCTCTCTTAACCTCGCACGAAAGGGCTATGACATTGCCCTTCATTACAACTCCTCGGAAAAAGAGGCCGTCTCGACAAGGGAACTGATCCTTGAAACCGGCGCTGGATGCGAGCTTTTCAGATGCGATCTTTCATCCCCTCATGCCGCAAAAGAGCTTGTTCCGAAAGTTGCGCAAAGCTTTGATGGACTATGCGTTCTGGTTAACAATGCCTCGATTTTCGAGAACATCGGGTTCCGTGACGTGACCCCCGAATTTCTGGAAACGGATATGGCCGTGAACTTCAAGGCCCCTTTTTTTCTCTCCCAGTCCTTTTCCACCGAAACTAGCGGAGGGCTTATCGTTAACTTTCTTGACACAAGGGTTAAGAAAAATCCCGTCGAGCATTTCTGCTACAACCTAAGCAAGAAGAGTCTTTATCATTTAACGAAAATGCTCGCAAGAGAACTTGCTCCCGATTTTCGGGTAAACGCCGTGTGTCCAGGGGCCATACTTGCTCCCCCGGGGCAGGGGGAGGACTATCTTCGCGAGATGGCGCGGGGCGCTCCGATGAAGCGTACGGGCTCGATTGAGGATATAATTAACGCGTTTAACTATCTTTTGGAAAATGATTACGTCACCGGAGAGTGTCTTTTCGTTGACGGGGGAAAGAGCCTTACTTGGTGAGATGATAATAAAGATCGAAAACCTCAGGCTTCGCACGATAATAGGGATATATGACTGGGAGAAGGAAAATCGCCAGGACCTGGTCATAAACGTCAGCATCGATTTTGACGGACGCAAAGCTGCGGAGAGCGATAACATAGAAGATACTTTGGACTACAAGGCCTTAAACAAAAAGATCATAAGCTTTGTGGAGACAAACGATTTCAATCTGCTTGAGAGGGTTGCCGGGGGCATATGCGATATAGTTTTTGGGGAACCGGCGGTCATGTGGGCGTCGGTAAAGGTGGAAAAGCCTGGGGCGCTCCGCTTCGCCGACTCCGTTTCGGTGACCGAAGCAAGGGAGAGGTAGACGGACTCGGTGCCGTTTTCACCGGTCCTCTCAGAAGCAGCGCTGCGTGGAAGACTTTCCCGTGGTTTTTGAAACCATACTTAACATTCAGTCGTCTAAATGTAAAATACGATTGCGATTGGAAGCGGATACGGGCTGAAGCAGTTGGGGAAGCTTGGTCTTGCGTTCTGCAATCCGGTTTGCCGGTGCAGGGAGAAGGTGTCAGGACATGAATACGGCCATTATCGGAATCGGCTCAAATATAGATGCCGAGAGGAACGTGAGCATCGCCAAGCGAATGCTCGGGGAAAAACTCAGTGTTCTCGGAGAGTCGAAATTCGTGAGAACCAAGCCTATAGGACCGCGGGGACAGCAGGATTTTCTAAACGGTTCTCTGCTAATAAAAACCCGCCTTGGTCTCAAGGGGCTAAAAGCTTTGCTCAAGGGAGTGGAGATTGCTCTTGGAAGGAATGTCGGGGAGGATCGCTACGGCCCGAGGAAAATGGACCTTGATATACTTGCCTGGAACGGAGAGATTGTCGATTCCGACGTTTACGAGCGGGAATTTCTCCGCCGCTCCGTTATTGAGCTTTGTCCCGAACTTGAAAAAACACTGAAGGAGCCGGTCCCGCCTGAAGAAACCGAGATTTTGGAAGGTCTTGTCCTTAGGAAGGTTCTTTCAAAAAAAGAGATAAAAAGCGCTATTTGGAACCTTGCAAAGAAAATTTCTGAAGACTACGAGGGAAAAACTCCCGTTTTGGTGTGCGTTCTCTTGGGCGCGCGTCCCTTTTTTGAAGACCTGGCGGCGCGGATGACCATCTCTTCGGAAAAGCAGTTTCTCAGGGTTTCAAGCTATAGGGAAGCAACGCGGCCGGGGCACCTTGAACTCGTAAGGGACCTTGAATGCGGTATAGAGGGAAGGGACGTTATAATTATCGAGGATATAATCGACACTTCAGAGACGGCGAAGTTTATCCTGCGTCACATGGAATCGAAAAACCCGGGTTCGCTTCGGATATGCGCACTTATAGACAAAAGGGGAAAAGAAACGACGGGTCCCGAGCCCGATTACTCGGGTTTCCAAGTGGACGAAGGATTTCTCGTGGGTTACGGAATGGATTATATGGGCAGGGCAAGAGACCTTGAGGATATATACTTGCTACAAGATGTAGTTTGATGCGAAGCGATTTACGGAGACTGATATGGCGAAAGCAGAAGGCGTAAGATGGAATCTCGGGGATCTTTACGAAGGAATTTCAGATGCCCGCGTGGAAAAAGACTTTAAGAAAATATCGGCGCGCGCCGATAAGTTTGAAAAAAAGTACAGGGGCAAGATAAAATCTCCCTCCCTTACCGCCGGCAAGCTTGCGGAAGCGATAGGGGAGCTTGAGCGCCTGTCGGAGGGAATCGGGAAGATACTTTCCTTTGCGTACCTTCTTTTCGCGGCGGACACGCGGGATCCGAAAACCGGCGCTTTCCGCTCGTCTATGCAGCAGAAGGCGACTGAATTTCAGAAAAAACTTATCTTTTTTTACGTCGAATGGGTCTCGGTTCCGAAGAAAAGGGCGAAAAAACTCATGAATCACCCGGAACTCTCGGGTTACAGGCATTTTCTGGAGCAGGAAAGACAGTACAAGGACCACACCCTCTCAGAAGCCGAAGAAAAAATACTTCAGGAGAAATCAAACACGGGGCAGAAGGCGTTCTCAAGGCTTTTTGACGAGGTAGTGAATAATATAGAATTTCGGGTGAGGCTTTCGGGAAAGACAGAAAAACTCAACCAGTCCCGGACTCTCTCGCTTCTCTACGATCCGGACAGAAAGAAAAGAAAGGCGGCTTGGGGTGGCCTAACCAGAGGACTTACGGGAAACTCCCATGTGCTTACCTACATATTCAACACCCTTGTAAACGACCACTCGATAAATGACAGGCTGAGAAGCTACGAAGACCCCATGTCGGCGCGGCACCTGAGCAACGAGATATCCCATGGCGCCGTGGAGACCCTCCTTGAATCATGCGAGCGGAATTTCGAATTCGTAAGACGCTACTACACACTCAAAAGAGAACTTCTCGGGTACCGCAGATTCTATGACTATGATCGCTACGCTCCGCTGGGTTCGGAAAGGGAGCAGGTGCCGTGGGAGAAGGCAAAAGAGATCGTGCTCTCTTCGTTCGGAGAGTTTTCTTCTGAGATGGAAAAGACTGCGTCTTTATTTTTTGAGAAAAACTGGATAGACGCGGAACTTCGCGATGGGAAAAGAGGAGGTGCTTTCAGTCACGGAACAGTTCCCGGAGTGCATCCTTACGTTTTTATGAACTACACCGGGAAACCCAGGGACGTGATGGTTCTGGCCCACGAACTCGGTCACGGAGTGCATCAGTATCTCTCAAGGCGGCAGGGCTATCTCCAGGCCCATACGCCTCTTACGACGGCCGAGACCGCAAGCGTTTTCGCGGAGATGCTCGTGTTTCACAGGCTGAAGGAAGCGGAGACGGAAAAGGAAGGAAGGCTGGTTCTGGTAGCGGAAAAACTCGAAGACATAATGGCAACGGTTTTCAGGCAGGCGGTGCTGACAAGGTTCGAGCAGAGCCTGCACCGCGAAAGAAGAGAGAAAGGGGAGCTTGCGACCGCTAGGGTTAACGAGCTTTGGATCGAGGCTAACCGCAATATGTTCGGAGATTCTGTCTCCCTCACCGAAAACTACGCTTACTGGTGGCTATACATTCCCCATTTCATACACTCTCCTTTTTACTGCTACGCGTACTCATTTGGCGAACTGCTTACCCTTGCTCTTTACGGAATGTTTCTTGAACGGGGAAGATCTTTCGTTCCCGATTACATGGGGCTTCTCCGCTCGGGGGGAAGCGCCTCACCCTCGGAACTTCTTCTGGGAGTCGGGGTGGATATAAACGACCCTGATTTCTGGCAGGCGGGACTTGACGTAATAGGCGCGATGGTGGATGAGGTGGAGGAACTTTCCGGGCTTGGCTGATGCTTTTTATTGCGAACGGGAGGAGTTTTTCTCGTACTCGCTTACGATTTTGCTTATAACCGAATAGTGAACGGAGACTGCATCGGCGACATCCCTTAACGTGTAATCCCCTGTAAGATAGGTTTTAGCTATCGCTTCGTCCCTTGAATGCCCGCTTTGTGTGAAACCGTTTATCATGCCTGATACCGGTTTTGTGACCTGGTGCTTCGGAATATCTCTTGGTCGCGAGCCTTTCTTCGTTTTTTCCTGGACAAGCTCTATGAATTCGTCATCCCCGAGATATACCTGCTTTCGGGTCTCTGAGATCACATCGCGCGAGCGGTTCTCTTCCAGAAATTCATCAAAGCCGTCTGTGTCCGAAAAAAAACCTTCGGAGAACCATTCAAGGTCTATGTACCCCGGCACATCATCCTTTCCGTAAAGATATCTGCAGCTGCTCCATTTAAACTGGTTCGGATGTTTTACGAAACCGGCTCGAAGAGGGAGGAGGAAAACATGGGCCATAAGCGGCAGAAGATATTTTTCCTTCTGCACTACTATGGATTTATACCTTCCCCGGAAGACATGGCCGTCTGTGTCGTGCAGTCTGTTTGAGCGCTGGGTGTAAACGCCGTTTAACTGCCTTATGGCTTTTGAGAGATTCGGGTTCGGGGTCTCAATGACGAGATGATATCCGTCGGACATAAGACAGTAGCCGAAGCAGCGGCATCCGAACCTTCCGCATACTCCCTCAAGGACTTCTATCCAGGCGTTGCCGTCAGCTGAGTTCTGAAAGACGCTCTGCCCCCTGTTGCCGACTGAGGAGATGTAATAGACCGCACCTGCGTATTCCGGTCTTAAAGGTCTTGCCATAGGAGAGATTATAATGAAAACGGAAAATTATTTCAAGACCTGACCCTTAAGCTGAATTGTCCTCTCAAGGCGCAAGTGCTTTCATGGCAAAAGCTATCTGCTCCCTCGAGGCGTTATAGGGAAACATGAGAATGGGAAGATCGGAGCTCTCGGCGAACGCCCCGAGCTTTTCTCTTCCTTCCTCCGGGGCACCGCTTACGGAAACCAGGTCAAGCAGTTCGTCGCTTATGCTTTTTACCGCTTCTGCTCTGTTGTCCCGCCAGAGTTTCTTTGCTCTGTCGGCCTCCTCTCTGAATCCGTAGCTGCATACAAGCTTGTGGTAATAAT
>JAKZRS010000052.1:0-34175 GCA_047518015.1 Thermodesulfobacteriota bacterium
GCGGAATATTTACTTTGTGATCCCTCTGCAGTCCGACGAGGGTCCAGTTCCTAGGGCTGCTGACAAAATTCTTAAGCTTCTCGTTTATTATGGGCGCCCCCTCGGCCACCCTGAGCTTGAGAAGTTCGATTTTTCCGCTCGCGAAAAACTCCACCCTTCCCGCGAAAGGAGCACTGATAAGAGCGCTTATCTTCTCCGAAATTATACTGCTTGAGCTTACAATCGAGATGTTTGAGTTATCGATAACTCCGGCATACTCGGCATATTTAACGTTTCTTACCGCAGCAACGATCTTTTTGACTCCGCAGGCGTGGGCGATAAACGAGGCGAGGATATTCGTCCTGTCATCTCCGGTAACCGCAAGAACTATATCGGCCTTTCCTATCTCCGCCTGTCTTAGGACGGCGGGATCGTCCCCGTTTCCCTGAATAGCCAAAACATCCTGAGTATCCTTAGCCCTGGCTATGAGCTCGGCGTCTCTTTCGACGACCACGACTTCCTGACTCTTGCAAAGTTCCTTTGAGAGGAAACTTCCAACCTGCCCCAGACCTATTATCAGAATTCTTCGCATAGCAGCAAACTAGGCCCGCGGCTGCTTTCCGAGGACATTGCCGGAAAGCTGAAACAGCCTTATTCCAAAAACAGCCACAAGCAGCAAAGCCGCGATCTGCGCCTGGGAAAGACCCTCTATGAAGCTCGGGGTAGTCTCCCTTATGAACTCAATTAAGAACCTCTGAGTGCCAAGAATCACGAATCCCACCGACGAGATAAAGCCTGTGGGATAGTTCTTAGTTCTGATTTTCCAGAGAAAAGCGAAAAGCAGGGCCATAAACAATGTGTCGTAGAGCTGCGTGGGATGAACGTTGACGACTCTCTCGGAAAACGATACCGCCCAAGGCAGAGAACACACGGTTCCGTAGTCGCAGCCGTTAAGAAAACACCCTATCCTTCCAACACCATAGCCAAGAATGAGGGCCGGACACACCACATCGAGAAGAACCTGAAAATCCGTTTTTCTGATCCTGGAGACAACCCAGAGAGCGCAGAAAATCCCGACGAGCCCACCCACCGATGAATATCCCGATATGAAGTAACGCACGGGGTTGGCGAGAAACTCGGTCAGAGTGGCGTTCTGGTAAAGAAAAAGTATCTTGGCTCCCGCAAGTCCCGCGATAAAGCAAGCAAGCAGGAGAGTTGCGGGGAGGGACGGGTCCATTTTCCTGCGGCTTACATCCGCGGACACCACCCAGTAAGCGACCAGATATCCGAGTGCGAGAAATACCGAATACGAATAGATAACCAGACCTCCGCCGAGGTCTAAAAGTACCGGATACATATGGCGTCTCCCCGGACTACTCTTCTTTTAGAAGAGAATCCACGTTTAGCATAGGTACCGCGCCGCCGCCTGAGAATTTGGGAAGGGTGCCGTCCCACTTCTCCGCGATTCGAAGCTGAATGAGCTGCGGATTGTTCCTAAGCGCCTTGGCTTCCCTCTCAATCGCCGCGGCTCTTGCCGTGGACGACACTTCTATCTGGAAAGCCTGGGCGCTTGCGGCAAGCTTTTTCTCCTCAGCTGCAGCTTCGGCCTGGGTCACTCTTCTTATTTTCTCGTTTAGAGCCTGAAGCGCCTCCTGCTCCGCCTTTACCTTGAGTTCAATCGCCTTGTTGAACTCCTCGGAGAAATCAAAATCGGTTATGGCTACGTTGGCGATTCTAAGGGCATTGGAAGAAATTTCCTTGTCGGCCAGAGTAATTGATATGAAAGTGTCTATGGCTTCCTGTATCGCGACTTTCACCTCCGCTCTTTTGGTAACCAGTTCTTCGGCGGTGTACTTGGCCGTAATGGCCTTTACAGACTCCTGTATTGCGGGCTCTATAAGAGTCAGGGATACGGTACTTCTTTTCCCTATCTTCTGATACATGAGAGGAGCGAGAGCTCCCGTAAGGGAATACTGGACAGTAACTTGAGTCTGTACCGTCTGGAGATCCTTGGAAGCGGAGACAGCCTTGGCACTCGCCGCAGTAAGACGGATATCGATCTGTTCGACCTTATCCAGAAAAGGTTTTTTCATGTGGAATCCCTCGGCAAACGCCTCGGGCTGCACAGCGCCAAGGGTCCGCACGACTCCAACATGCCCGCTTTCCACTATTACGAAAACTCCCGTCACCAGAAAAAACAACAGGATAAAAACTATCGGATAAAAAATATTAAATTTGGGCAGCTTCGGCCTGACTTTCATAATATAATACCTCCATTACACGCTAGGTGCTGATAACATTATAATAACAGTTACCTGAAAACATAGACCCATAAAAAAAGTTGCGGGTCGGCAGGTTCACGGGTGCGTCTCCCTCACGTCCTTTATGAAAAGGCGGGTTTCCCTCTTCCCGTTTCGCACGTTAAAGCGCAGGGAGAAAACCAGATCCATTTTTTCGGGAAGATGCTTGCGGGAAGCGTAAAACCAGATGCAGCTAAACACAGAACCGTCTTTCCTCACCCTAAACCGAACATGCTGGTTCTTAAGCAGGTTCTGATCCACTACGTGAACATCCCTCGAGAGAAAAAGGGGCTCGGGATTTCCCTCTCCGAAAGGCGAGAGACTTTCAATCTCGGAGACAAGAGTATCGCTTATGTTAGAGAGGCCAATTTCTGAGTCTATATCGAGTCTGGTTTCTGGTTTCTGGCCGCTTTTTTCAAGTTCTTCTGAGAACTTCTCCCTGAGAAGACCGATTTTTTCCTCCAAAACGGTTACCCCGGCCGCGTAGGCGTGTCCCCCGAACTCCACGAGAAGATCTTCGCACTTTGAGAGCACGGAAAAAATGTTGATTCCTCCGAAGGATCTTCCGCTTCCCCTGCCCACGCCGTTTTCATCAACAGAAATGAGAAAAGCGGGTTTTACGTAAGATCCGGCCAGAGAGGAAGCCACGATGCCTATTACGCCTTTGTGCCATTTGCGGGAGGAGAGAACAAGGGAATTGCTCTTTGCGTACTCCGGCACAGACTCAACCATCCGGGTTGCGTCCCGCAGTATCTTCTCTTCAATCCCGCGGCGCTCGGAGTTGCGTTCGTCAAGGAATTTCGCGAGAGAAAAAGCTTCTTCCCGGCTCTCGGCGAGCAGAAGCTCAACCGCCTTGTCCGCGGAATCAAGCCTCCCCGCCGCGTTTATCCTAGGGCCGAGACGAAAACCAAGATCGAATATCTCAATGCCGTCGCCTATACCGCTTACCTCCTTAAGAGCACGCAGGCCCAGCCGCTTGGGGGTTCGCATTCTCGTAAGACCCTCTTTCAGCATAATCCTGTTTACGTTTCCAACCGGCACGCGGTCAGAAACCGTTCCAAGCGAAACGAGATCGAGAAAATCCCCCATGTTGGGTTCCGCCACGGTCTTGAAAAATCCTTCCTCCCTAAGCGTCCTTCTAAGCGCGAGGGCGAGGTTAAACGCAACGCCGACGCCTGCGAGTTCCTTTCCCGGGTACCGGCAGTCATCCTGGCGGGGGTTAAGAACGGCAACGGCCTCAGGCGGCTGGCCTAAAAAGCTGTGATGATCCGTAACTATGAAGTCAATCCCGAGTGTCCGTGCCTGCGCCACCTCGTCTACGGCCGTAATTCCGCAGTCAACCGAGATCACAAGGGTCACCTGCTTTTGCTTGAGAGCGCGAAGCGCGCTTGAGTTTACGCCGTAACCTTCCGTAAACCTGTCGGGAATATAGTATGTGACGTCGCAGCCAAGAGCCCTCAGAAAACTAGTGAGAAGAGAAGTCGCCGTAACACCGTCAACATCGTAGTCTCCGTAAACGGCGACTTTTTCTTTTTCGTAAACGCACTTGGTAAGGCGCCTGACCGCTTCCTCCATACCTTTCATCAGAAAGGGAGAAGGCAGATCCGAGAGGGATGCGGAGAGAAACGCCTCAGCGTCCTGAGCGGAGTTTATTCCCCTGTTTACCAGAAGCCCCGCGGTTCTCGGTGAGATGCCGAGCTTTGCCGAAATCTTCTCAACCAGCCCCTTGGCGGGCCTTGCGACTACCCATTTTCTTTCGTTCATAAGAACTCTGCGGGGGGAAATTCAGGAAGATGCAGCTTCTTCCCTCAGGTGTTCAACCAGACCCACAAGCCCCAGGTAATAACTGCGCGCCCCGAAGCCCGACACCACGCCGAGCGATACTCCCGATACAAACGATTTCTGCCTGAAGTCCTCCCTCTTGTATATATTGGAAATATGAACTTCCACAACAGACATTCCGGTTGAGAGTATGGCGTCCCTTATGGCGACGCTGGTATGAGTATAGGCGCCGGGGTTTATGATTATTCCGTCAAACTTTCCGTAGGCGTCCTGTATTGCGGTAACTATCTCCCCTTCTGAATTTGACTGAAAGAAAGAAAGCCGGACATCCCCGCCCAGAGCCCCGGTGTTCGAGGAAAGAAAGGATTCGATCTCGGAGAGGGTGAGACTTCCATAAATTTCCGGTTCCCTTTTGCCCAGCATGTTCAGGTTCGGGCCGTTTATGACAATTATTTCCATGGGACAAAGTACCGGGAGTAATGATAATTAAAAGGCTGAAAAAAACCAGACGAAGCCGCTATTTGCCAAGAAGAGCCACTATTTCTTCACGCTTGCTGCGGTAAACCGGGTTGTCGGGATCAAGTTCGCAGAGAACTTCAACTATCCCCAGGGCGTCTTCGTAAAGTCCCTGGGAGACGTAAAGATTAAGCATAGTGTCCGTTTCGAAAACCCCGGCCCGCGGCTTGTTTTCTTCTTCCGGTTCGGGAGAAAGCTCTTCGAGTTCCCGGGCATCCTCCATCTGGCGCTCCGAATACAAACCGGGTGACAGCGCGACCTTGAAGGCTTCACCTATTTTCCCCGCGCTTTTGTATATATATATCAGCAGTTCGGAGGCCTGAGTGTTTCGATGATCAAGGGAAAGCGCCTTTTTGAGTTCCTCTTCCGCCGCGGCGGCATCCCAGCAGATAAGATAAGCTTTTGCGAGAACAACTCTTGCACGGCTGCTATCTCCATTTCTTTCGGTAAAATCAGAAACCGTACGTCTCGCCCTTGTTACTTCTCTGAGTGCCAGATAAACCTCCGCCAGCGCAAGAAGCGAGTCGGAATCGGGAAAAATCCTTGAGGTATACTCATACTTCTCTTTGAGCATCTCAAGCGCATGCTGACTCAGGGTCTTAAGTTCGTCCATAAGACTTGTTGCTTCTACCAATTTACCAAGAATACCGCAATGCCGAGGGACGGACAAGACCGGCCAAGACGCCGTCCCTGCCCCGCGTCATCCCTTCCTCATAAAAGAGAACATTTCTACTTCCTTTATCCCGACGAGCCTGGCAAGCACGAAGTAAAGTGTAACGCCAACGCCAACCGAGACGGCCATAGCTAGTGCCTTATTGATAGAAAAACCGGTTTCACTCCAAGAAGAAAAATCAGCGACGGCGCTTACCGCAAAACCCATGACAACCGCGATCGCGAGAATCTTAAGTGAAAAGAAGAGAATGTCACGGGAGAGGAAACGTCCCAGCCGTCCGTTCAGCAGGATGACCAGCAGAACGAAGTTCATCACCGAAGAGATCGAACTCGCAAGCGCCAGACCGAAGTGATCAAGCGAAAAGACAAACCCCAGCACGAACCCGCAGACCGCGTTCAGCAAAAAGCAGAAAAACGCCACCTTGACCGGCGTCTTTGTGTCCTGAAGGGCAAAAAAGGCGGGCACGGTGATACGAATCCCTCCCACGGCGAAAAGTCCGAAGCCATAGCCCAGAATTGCCTGGGAAGTGTTTATAACCGCCACGTAATCAAATTCGCCATGCTGATAAAGAAAATTGCAGAGTGGAACCCGCAAGGCGATTATCCCGACCATAGCGGGCACCATTATAAACAGCATGCGCCTGAGCGAGCGCAGATATTCTGTGCCGAACCCCCCGTAATCCTTCCTTGTCGCGTAGCCTGAAAGCGCTGGAAGCGTGACGGTCGCAAGGGAAACGGCGACCACCCCCAGGGGAAACTCTATTATTCTCTCCGCGAAATAAAGATAGGAAACGGTTCCCTCGGACATAAAAGACGCGTACTGGGTATTCACTAGTATATTCAGGTTGTAGACTGCTATCCCGAAAAGCTGGGGGAACATGAGTAACGCGAGTCTCCTGACCGCCGGGTGATCTAGGGTTTTCGTGAACCCGAACATGAACTTTTTTTCGCGAAGATAAAAAAGGTGGAGCAGCAGCTGCAGCACCCCTCCGCCAAGAACTCCGAAACAAAGAGAAACCACAGGCACCTCGAGTTCTGTGTAAAGAAACAGGGCGCTCGCTATTATGCACAGGTTAAAAAGAACCGGAGAAAAAGCCGGAGCGAAAAAATGCCTTACGGAATTAAGAACCCCCATCGCCAGGGCCGTAAGAGATATGAAAAGCACGTAGGGAAAGACAAGCCTGTTAAGATAGACCGCCAGATCAAAAGTCTTCTGATCGAATCCGTAGGCGAAAAGCTTCACAAGCCAGGGGGAAAAAATTACTCCCAGCACTACTACGAAAACAAGAATGATAAAAAGTACGGTGAACGCGGAACGCAGGGCGTTTTTCGCCTCCCGCCTGTCACCCGGTTCAAGATACTCCGAGAATACAGGTACGAAAATCGCCGCCAGGGATCCTTCGGCGAAAAGACGGCGCAGCAGGTTGGGGATTCGGAACGCAACATAGAAAGCGTCGGTTTGAAAACCCGCTCCGAAAAGCGCCGCCACCACAACGTCCCGCAGGTATCCAACGATCCTGCTTAGAAGCGTGAGGAAACTTACAAGACCCCACTTGCGCTTATGATCTTCCTTGATTTCCATAAAAATCCTAGCCCTCCAGCAAATCACCGCCTTGGGGAGGGTCGACAAACTCAAACTCTATTTCCCCTCTTAGCGCTTCAAGCACCCTGCGCGTTTCCGAAGCAAGTTCAGGGGTACTGATTACCTTGACTATCATCTCCTGCGGCACCTCGGTCCTCACCCACATCAGGTGCCCGTAGGTGCCAAGTATCGCCTGCAAAAGGACATTGGAACTCTTATCCGCAAGTTTTATAAAAAAAACAGACATTTTCCCCCAATCGAATTCAAACTGAACCTCACCCGTAAAATCAAGGTCTTTGGATGAGAGTATATACAAAATAAGCTAACAAGTAGAATCCCGTACCCAACAGATAGTATTTTTTCTTAAATCTCGCCCCGACAGCATCCATTATTAAAGGAACATCTAGTTTTATGTTTTCACTGTTCGCCCACTGAAAAGACTAACTATTTCAAAATGTTACTTGACTTTTCCCATGTTTTTTTATAATTTATGAATTGGTATGAAAGGAATATATTTTGGCATAAAATGGCAGGAAGTAGCATGAAATGTTCAGAGGAAGATACGAACACACTATGAGCAAGACCGGAAGGGTCAGCGTTCCTTCAAAGTTCAGGGAGGTCTGCAGAAAGAAATATTCCGACGAGACCTTCGTAATTACAAACTTTGACCGCTACCTCATCGCCTACCCCATGAGGGAATGGACCGAGCTTGAAAAGAAGCTCTCCAAGATCTCCATAACCGACAGCCAGGTGACCTCTTCAATACGCTATCTCATGGGAAACGCGGTTGACTGCCCCATAGACAACCAGGGAAGAGTGCTGATTCCCCAGTCCCTGCGTTCATACGCAGCCATTGAAACAGAAGTTATTCTGGTCGGCATGCTGAAAAAAATAGAGATATGGTCAAAAGAGATATGGGAAAAGGAAAACGGCTCCGAGGCATTTGAGAACTTCATAGAGAGCAGAGAGGTGCTTGCCGGATATGGACTCTAAGAGAATAAAAGCCGCGACCCTAGGCTCTGAGCCGCAGGAACAGTTCCACTTCCCCGTCATGGTAAAAGAGGTAGTCGAGTACCTTGACCTGCCGGAGGGCGCCGTAGTGGTTGACGCAACCGTGGGCCTCGGCGGACACTCCGAGTGCCTTCTCAATAAATACCCTTCTATATCAAAGCTCATAGGGATGGATGTTGACCAGGCAGCAATCTCTCTTGCAAAAGGCAGGCTTTCGGCAAGCGAAGAAAAAGTAGAGATGGTAAACAGGAACTTCATACACATAAAAAACACGGTCAACTCCTTGGGGATAGAGTACGTGGACGGCATCGTCGCCGACCTGGGAATCTCCTCTTTTCAGCTTGAGCGCAGCGGCAAGGGATTCAGCTTTAAGAAAAACGAGTTTCTGGACATGAGAATGGACGGTGGTCTTCAGTTCTCCGCTTACGATCTTGTAAACGAAATGAAAAGCGAAGAACTCGAATACATACTGAAAACATACGGTGAAGAGAAATTCGCACGGAGAATTGCAAGCTCGATAGTAAGAAGCAGGGCAAAAAAACCCATACAGACTTCCTTCGAGCTGGCCTCGATAATCTCAAACTCAATCCCGAAGAAGTTTCACCCGAAAAAGACGCATCCAGCAACCAAGACTTTTCAGGCGCTTCGAATCTCGATTAACAACGAACTAGACAACCTGGCGATCTTCATCGAGGAAGCCGTGAAGATTCTAAAGACCGGAGCGAGGCTGGTGATAATCTCTTTTCACTCGCTTGAAGACAGAATAGTTAAAAACATGTTCAGGAAACTTGACTCTCCCTGTATTTGTCCTCCGGACCTTCCCATATGCGCGTGCGGAAAAGTTCAGCAGATAAAGAGGGTAACCCGCTCGGTCGTAAGACCAGGAAAAAGCGAGGTGGCGGAAAACCCCAGGGCGAGAAGTTCAAAAATGAGAGTAGCAGAGGGGGTATAACCACAATGAGAAGAAAGCTTTCCGTAAGTAAGAAAAAAGAGAGTGGATTTTCCCTGCGCACCGCGATCATCCTCGGGGTCTTGTTTGTAACGGCCCTTTGCTTTTTGCGCGTCAAGATTGAATACACAAGAACCGGTTACCAGATCTCCCAAAACAAAGAAACGGAAAGGGATCTCATAAAGGAAGGTCAAATTCTCAACTACGAGCTCTCAAAACTCAAGTCCCCGGAATTTCTGGAACCCGTGGCAAAAAAAATGGGGTTCAGGTTTGCCACTTATAAGGATGTCATTTTCGTTGAAGAGGTAGTACTTGCTGGAAAAGCAGAATGAAGACTTCTAGAAAAGGAAAGTGGAAATTTTATGTTACCACGATTTTTATTACCGGCCTCTTTGTGGCTCTTGGATACAGATCCTTTGAAATCCAGGTACTCCAAAGCGACAAGTTCTCCGCAGGCGCGAAAAAACAGCACAGCAGGGTTTACAAAATGCCTCCGGTACGAGGAACCTTGTATGACCGGAATAAAAAACCCCTGGCCACAAGCGTCTGGGCAACTTCGATCTATGTAAATCCCAAAAAAGTAAAAGACCCGGACAAGCTCGCACGGGCAATATCGAAACCGCTTGGTCTCTCCCACAAGAAGCTGCTCAAAGCCACGCGCTCCGAGAAGCCTTTCGTATGGATTAAAAGAGGGGAAGATTCCGAGACCGCAAAGAAAATAGAGGCCATGGGCATCTCAGGGGTCGGCTTCGCCGAAGAACCGAAAAGAATCTATCCCAACGGTTCCCTGCTTGGACAGGCGCTCGGATTCACTAACATCGATCTTAAGGGAGTGGAGGGTCTTGAATACGGCTTTGAGAAGACGCTTGCCGGCAAACCCGCCACGGTCAGAGTCAGAACCGACGGCAGGGGAAACCGCATATCCGATATCCTTCTTAATGCAAAAGAGCAGTCGACGAGGGGAAATGACGTGCTGCTTACCGTGGATTCCAATATACAGCACATAACGGAAACCGCGCTTGAGAAGGGCTTAAGAGAAATGAAGGCGGACAGGGGAGCCGCCCTTTTGATGAACCCCCAGACCGGCGAGATACTTGCCATGGCTTCCTATCCGTTTTTCAATCCGAACCACTTTGACGAGTTCTCCCAGGAAACGAGGAAGAATCTGCCCGTATGGATGTCCTTTGAGCCCGGTTCCACCCTTAAGGTGTTTCTGGCCGCAACGCTGCTTGAAGAAAAAATGGGAGATGAGAACACCAAGTATGACTGCGAGAACGGAAAGCAGAGAATAGGTTCAAACGTAATAAAGGACGTGCACGGCGGCCATGGAGTCCTCACCGTTTCAGAAACCATAACGTATTCAAGCAACATATGCGCCTGGAAAATGGGGAAAACCCTTGGAAAGAAAAAACTTCACGACTCGCTTAGAAATTTCGGTTTCGGAAAGATGGTCGGAGTGGACCTTCCGGGGGAAGCCAGCGGAAGAATACAGAACCTGAGAAACTGGGGAGATATAGAACTGGCGACGATATCGTTCGGACAGGGAATATCCGTAACGGCTATTCAACTGGCAACAGCGCTTTCAAGCATCGCAAACGGCGGATACCTGATGAAACCATACATCGTGAAGAAAATCGTGTCGCCGGAAGGAAAAGTTCTCCTGGAAAAAAACCCCGAGATGCTAAAAAGAGTCGTTTCCTACGACACGGCTTCGAAAATTACCGCAATTCTTGAACAAGTGGTGGAAAACGGCACGGGCAAAAACGCCAGGATCTCCGGTTACAGAGTCGCCGGAAAAACAGGCACGGCGCAGATGGCCAATCCAGAAACCGGCACCTATTACAAAAGCAGATATCTTTCGTCGTTCATCGGGTTCGCTCCCGCTGATGATCCGCGCCTTGCCCTCGTGGTAATTGCCGAGAACCCAAGAAAGCACACTTACGGAGGAGTAGTCGCGGCACCCATTTTCAAGTCCATAACTGAAAAAGTTCTGTTTTACATGCACATACCGCCACGCGAGGAAAGAATCGAGGAAACGGTCATGCCTAATATGGCGAAGAAAAGCGCAAGAGCCGTAATGAAATGGGCGGAAAAAGAAGAAGTCTCAGTCAGGTTCATAGGAAGCGGTTACGTGGTCAGCCAGCATCCACCCTCGGGAGAAAAGATCAGAAGGGGAGCAGACTGCACTTTTACCCTTAAACAGAACATATGAGATTAGAGGATGTTCTGAAGAACGCGGGAATTGAAACGTTAACTGGATCGCAGAATCCGGGGGATACGGAAATTACAGGAATAACTCTCAACTCGCAGAACGTGGAACCGGGTTCCCTTTTTATAGCCATCAGGGGCAAAGTCACTGACGGGCATAAGTACGCCGCCTCGGCGGTAAAAAAAGGGGCGGCGGCACTTCTGCTTGAGGATATTTCAGAAGAAATTCCAAGCCTCGGGGTTCCCGTCGCGAAAGCAGGCGACTCAAGGGCCGCAGCCTCCATTGTCGCCTCCAATTTCCACGACCACCCTTCCCTGGCAATGAAGGTCGTGGGGGTGACGGGAACCAATGGAAAAACCACCGTGTCCCACATGATCGAAGCCGGCTGGAAGGCCGAGGGGATAAACACGGGACTTCTGGGAACCATAGAGAACAGATACATGGGGGAAACCGAAGCGGCTTCCCTTACTACACCCGATCCCATCGCTTTTATGAGCATGCTGCGAGAGATGAAAGACGCCGGAGTGACGAACGTCACGCTCGAGGTATCCTCGCACGCCCTTGACCTCAAAAGGGTCGACGGATGTCATTTTGACGCGGCGATATTCACGAATCTCACCCAGGATCACCTGGACTACCACCAGACGCTTGAAGATTACTTCAGGGCCAAGGAAAGGTTTTTCTCGGAAGTTCTCGAGAGAAGCGCGAAAAAAGAGGTGTTCTCGATAATAAACGCGGACGATCCTTTCGCAGACAGGATATCCGTCCCGAAAAAAGGGCAAAAAATAACGTTTTCCATGAAAAAAAAAGACTCAGTTGTATTCTCGGAGCATTTAACGCTTGATTCAGGAGGCATAAAGGCCATACTGG
This sequence comes from Thermodesulfobacteriota bacterium, assembly GCA_047518015.1. Taxonomy (GTDB): domain Bacteria; phylum Desulfobacterota_D; class UBA1144; order Nemesobacterales; family Nemesobacteraceae; genus Nemesobacter. The sequence continues at coordinate 11,871 of JAKZRS010000052.1, forward strand.
CCACCCCGTGGGGCAAGGTGGAACTTGACTCAAAACTCATGGGGAAACACAACCTCTATAACATGATGGCGGCAACCGGAACACTCCTCTCTCTCGGTTCGTCCCCTGGGACAACCGGGAGAGCGCTGAGTGAACTCAGGCGCGTACCGGGAAGACTCGAGAAAATTGAAAATGCCCTGGGAATAGATGTTTTCGTAGATTATGCTCACACTCCCGACGCACTTGAGAACGTGCTTGAGTGCCTGAAACCCTTCTGTGCGCAAAAACTCATCACCCTGGTAGGTTGCGGCGGAGACAGGGACAGGGGGAAACGGCCCCTCATGGCCGCGATCGGGCGCAGATACTCGGACATGCTGATAGTGACTTCGGATAACCCCAGAACGGAAGACCCGGACGGGATAATCGCGGATATGACCGAAGGGATAGAACCCCAAGACCCGGGGACCGTGGTCATAACCGACAGGGAAGAAGCCATAAAACACGCCGTGGATGCAGCCAGACGCGGAGACATAATCCTGATAGCGGGAAAAGGGCACGAAGACTACCAGATAATCGGTACCGAGAAGATCCATTTTGACGACAGGGAAATCGCGGAGAAATACCTTGCGGCCAGAAGCAGGAGAGGACTTTGAGATTCAGCCTTGATTTTCTGCTAAATTCCACTGGAGGCAGCCTTGTCGGCGGCAAGATGCCGATCGGAGCTTCGGGGGTCTGCATCGATTCCAGAAAGATAAAAAAAAGCCAGCTTTTCGTCGCCATAGAGGGACCCAACTTCGACGGTCACAATTACGTCGCCGAAGCCTTTGAAAAAGGTTCGGTGGGAGCGCTAGTAGAAAAAGACCCGCAAATACAGGGCGCAAAGCACAACTGCGGCGCAATAATAAAGGTTGAATCCACGCAAAAAGCCCTGCTTGAGATGTCAAAACACTGGAGAAATTCGTTTCCCGATCTCCGCGTCGCCGCCATTACGGGTTCTAACGGAAAGACTACAACCAAAAACATGACTCACAGCATGCTGTCTGTATCAGGCAACGTGCTCAGCACCTACGGCAACCTGAACAACCATATAGGTCTTCCGCTTAACCTGCTGAAACTGGAGGAGGAGCATGATTTCTGCGTGCTTGAGATGGGAATGAACTCTTTCGGGGAAATAAGAACCCTTGCCGAGGTGGCCTCGCCCGATGTGGGAACGATCACCACGGTAGGCAAAGCCCACCTGAAGGAGATGAAGGACCTTGAAGGAGTCGCGAGGGCAAAAGGCGAGCTGGTTGAGAACTTCGGCGAGGAAAACACTTTCTGCGTAAACGTTGATGATCCGTGGGTGAAGAAAATAGCCGACCGTGCGCACTGCCAGAAGATCACTTACGGAGTTGCCTCCCCCGAGGCTTTCATAAGGGCAAGCGACATCAGCCATGAGGGAATGGAGTCCATCGAATTCACTATACAGATCGGCAAGCGGTCCGCTAAAACAAGAATAAAGGGAATAGGCACACACAACGTTTCAAACGCCCTCTCGGCCTCCGCCCTTGCGTATTCGCTTGGATGCGGAATGAACGAGATACTGGCCGGTCTTGAAAAATACGTTCCCTCCGCGATGCACCTTGAAGTTATCCGCACCCCGTTTGGCTTCAGGGTCATAAACGACTCATACAACGCAAATCCCGACTCGATGCACGCGGCGCTTGACGAACTTGCCGGCCACCGCCGCGGCAAGGCAAAGGCGGTAGCTGTTCTCGGCGATATGCTCGAACTCGGGGAAAGCAGCGAAAGGGAGCATGAACTGATCGGGGAGCATGTTTCCAAACTCGGTCTCGACATGGTGGTGGCCATGGGAGAATTTTCCCGGTCGCTCGTATCGGCGGTACGGGGACAAACGGCTTGTCACGTAGCGCAGAGCCCGCAGGAGGCGGCCGCCCTGCTTCTTGATGTCTGCGGGGAGGACGACATAGTGCTTGTAAAAGGATCGCGAGGAATGAAGATGGAAGCGGTAATACAGATGCTCTACAAAAATTAAGCCATGCTCTACTTTCTGCACCTTCTAAAAGACGAATTTATTTTCCTCAATGTTTTTAAGTACATAACTTTCCGCTCTTTCGGAGCTGGACTAACTTCTTTTCTTCTCTGCATTTTCCTCGGGAAAAAGCTGATTGACGTGCTCAAAGCCGCCCAGTTCCAAGAGACCATACGCAAAGACGGCCCCAGCAGCCACGGCGCGAAGGCCGGCACTCCCACGATGGGGGGAATATTTATCGTAATGGCCATAACCGTCTCATCCCTTCTCTGGACGAATTTCCTTGTAGACAAGGTTATGCTCGTGCTTCTGTTCATGATAAGTTTCGCCATCCTGGGATTTTTCGACGATTTTATGAAGATAAAGAAAGGAAAGGGAATAAGGGCAAGGGTCAAGTTTCTCTGCCAGACGCTCATCGCAGCAACCTTTGTGGTTATTCTCTGCGTGAACGAAAGCGGAAGTTTCTCAATGTCCATGAGGGCCGGCGAAAGCGCGTTGTATTCTTCGACCTCCGTAGTGTTTCCCTTCATAAAGCAGGCCGTGGTAGATTTCGGATATCTCTACATATTTTTTGCCCTTCTGGTCACCGTCGGTTCTTCAAACGCGGTGAATCTGACCGACGGTCTTGACGGCCTGGCCATAGGTTCGATCGCAATCGTAACCACTACCTACGTAATTTTCGCTTATCTCGCCGGAAACCTGCAGTTTGCAAGCTACCTGCAGATCCCGTACGTACAGGGAGCCGGGGAACTGGCCATTTTTCTCGCGGCTGTCGGAGGGGCATGCCTCGGGTTTCTTTGGTACAACTCCCATCCCGCCCAGGTTTTCATGGGAGACGTGGGTTCTCTCTCGCTGGGGGCAGCCATAGGATTCAGCGCTCTCGTGATAAAACAGGAAATACTTCTGGTCATAGCCGGTGGGGTGTTCTTCGTGGAAACCCTTTCGGTGATAATCCAGGTGATCTCGTTTCGCTCTACCGGCAAGAGAGTTTTCAGGATGACGCCTCTTCATCATCATTTCGAGCTTGCCGGATGGGCCGAGTCGAAGGTCGTGGTGCGTTTCTGGATAATATGCCTGGTTCTTTCTATTCTCGCTCTTTCAAGCCTGAAGATAAGGTGATCAAATGGAACTTGGGAAAACCAGATTCTTAGTCGTCGGTCTCGGGGTAACGGGAGTGGAGACTTCAAAATTTCTCCTCTCCAAAGGAGTGCCGGTAAAAGCAACCGACTCGAGAGAGGCCCGGGAGCTTGGATCCGTGGTGGAAGAACTCTCGGCAGGGGGGATGGAGGTCCTGTGCGGAACCCACGCGCCCGAACTTTTTAAATGGGCTGACACGGTAGTGCTGAGTCCCGGGGTAAGATTCGATCTTCCCGAGATCAGGGATGCCCAGGCAGCTGGAAAGACGGTGATAAGCGAAATTGAGCTTGCGTGGAATTTCATATCAAAGCCGGTAATAGGAATAACGGGGACAAACGGAAAGACAACGACCACATCTCTTCTCTCGGAAATGCTCAGACGAAGCGGCCTGAGAATCTTCACGGGCGGAAATATCGGAACGCCTCTCATCTCGGTAGCAGAAAAAGACGGCGAATACGACTTTCTGCTGCTTGAGCTCAGCAGCTTTCAGCTCCAGGGAATAAGGAATTTCGCGCCCCATGTCGCCGTAATCCTCAACATATCGCCAGACCACCTGGACCACCACTCAAGCATGGAAGAATACGAGGCGGCTAAACTCAGCCTTTTTGCAAACCAGACCCAAGATGACTGGGCCGTGTTCAACGCGGACGATCCGGCGGTACTGAAAGGCTCGGGCGGTTTCAGGGCGAAAAAGATATCTTTCGGAACCGGAGACGAAAAAACTGACATTTACTGCAGGGAGGATGGAATAGCGTTCGGGGAACTGTCCTTCTGTCTTCGGGACTCGCCACTTGTCGGAGAACACAACAAGGAGAACATAATGGCCGCGGTAGCCGTCGCGGGAATACTTGGCTGCCAAAGGGACCCGGTACAGAAAAGCATAAACGAATTTCGCCCGCTTCCACACAGGATGGAATTCGTACTGACGGTAAAGGGAGTGAATGTGTATAACGACTCAAAATCCACAACCCCTTTCTCCACGCTAAGAGCGATTGAGAGCTTGCCATCCCCGATCATACTGCTTGCCGGGGGAAAGGACAAGGGAATCGACTACGATTGCCTGAAGGACGCCGTGGCAAGCAAGGTAAAAGCCCTGGTCTTCATAGGGGAGACAAGGGAAAAAATGCGCACCCAGCTAGGCGACCTGGCGCAGACTACATGCGCGGATTCGCTAAAAGAGGCGACGCGAAGCGCTTTTGAGCTGTCCGAAGCCGGAGATACTCTTCTGTTCTCACCCGGGTGCTCAAGCTTTGACATGTTCAGCTCATACGAGGAGAGGGGGGCTCTGTTTAAGGAGATCGTGAGAGATGTTTGATTTCAGAAACAGGGATTTCGACATAGTGCTCCTCGGGCTCGTGCTGATAGTGGCGGGAATCGGGGTAGTAGCGGTATACAACTCAAGCTCGATATACTCGCTTGAAACCTACGCCAACTCGATACGTTTTCTTAAATTCCACGTCATATATCTACTCGTTGGTATAACGGCCATGGTGACATTGATGCACATGAAGCCTCTTTTCCTGAGAAATCTGGTCTACCCCGGTTATCTGCTCGGACTCGCTTTACTTGTAATCGTGCTTCTTCCGGAAATAGGCAAGGAGGTCGGCGGGGGTCGAAGGTGGCTTCCGGTCTGGGGGTTCTCGTTTCAACCGTCTGAGTTCTGCAAATACATGCTGGTTATCTACATGGCGCATTTTCTGTTCAAGAAAGAGGACAAGATGGACAGCTTCTGGGTCGGTATTTTTTCTCCGCTGCTCGCCGGCGGCGCCTACGTGGGGCTTATTCTGGCCGGACCGGACCTCGGAACCTCTTTTGTCGTTCTGGCGGTTCTTTTCATCATGCTCTTTGTCGGAGGGGCTAAAATCAGATACCTGCTGAGCATCGGGGCCGGGGCCGTGGGGCTGCTCACCCTGGCCATAATTAACGAGGGTTACAGGATGGAGAGAATAATGTCGTTTCTTGACCCGTGGAAGGACCCCCTCGGCTCGGGATACCAGGCCGTTCAGTCGTTCATGGCGTTCGGTCTCGGGGGAATATACGGAAGCGGACTCGGAAACAGTTCCCAGAAACTGCTTTTTCTTCCCCAGGCGCACACCGACTTTATCTTCTCGATAATAGGCGAGGAATTCGGGTTCCTAGGGGTAATGACATTAATCGCGCTTTTCCTCTTGATTCTGGCAAGATGCGTAGGGATAGCCATGCAGGCGGAAGATCCTTTCTCAAGATATATGGTATTCGGTTTTACGGCGCTTATAACGCTCCAAGCGGCACTTAACATGGGAGTGGCGGTCGGTCTTTTTCCCACTACGGGACTGACGCTGCCTCTTGTAAGCTACGGAGGAAGTTCTCTTGTATCGACGCTTGCGGCGTTTGGGATCATCCTGAGCGTCTCGAGGTTCAGCACCGGGAACAAATGAAAGTGATAATAGCAGGAGGAGGCACAGGTGGGCATGTTTTCCCCGCGATATCAATCGCGGAGGAAATACTTGACAGAAACGGCGGAAACGAGGTTCTGTTCGTGGGCACCGAGCAGGGCATCGAAAAAAGGATTCTCCCGGAAAAGGGGTACAGAGTCGAATTCATAAACTCAAGAGGACTTGTCGGAAAAAGCTTTTCCAAGAAGGTGATGGCGGTGATATCGATACTCGGAGCTATGCTGAGTTCCCTTAAGATACTCAGAGATTTCAGGCCCGACGCGGTTATAGGAGTCGGCGGATACGCATCCGGACCGACCCTGCTTTGCGCATCCATGAGTTCCATACCGACCGCCGTTTGCGAACAGAACTCCGTCCCCGGGCTTGCCAACAGGATACTCTCGAGATTTGTCGGCAAGATATTTATAACTTTTGAAGAAAGCAAAGAGCATCTCCCGGCAGAAAAAACGGTGCTCACCGGAAATCCCATAAGACGTGATCTTACCCGCAGCGCCACAGAGAAAAAATCCCGCCAAAACACCCCGCGAAACGTATTCGTACTCGGAGGAAGCCAGGGAGCCCGCAAGCTGAACGAGATCGTTCCCCTGTCTCTGGAAAAACTCGGCGCGGGGATAAACGTGACCCACCAGACCGGAGAAGCCCAGATAGAAAGCGTAAGGGAAACTTACCGGCAACTCGGCATTTCCGCCGAGGTATTCGGATTTACAGACGACATATCCCGGATCTACAAAAGAACGGACCTTGTGATCTGCAGGGCGGGCTCCGGAACGCTCTCTGAAATAACGGCGTTTGGCATACCGTCAGTACTGATTCCCCTCGCCTCCTCAACCCACGACCATCAGTTAAAAAACGCCAAGGTACTCGAGTCAAACGCAGCGGCAGTGATAGTCGAGGAAAAAGAACTTTCGGTCGAAGGTCTTCGCGCGGTTGTGGAGAAAACTCTTGAGGAAAATACCCTCGGGCGCATGGCGGCAAACTCAAAGAAACTCGCGCGGCCCCATGCCGCCCGGGAAATCGTAAACGAAATCGAGCGGATAATCGGGTAAGCCAATGTACGGAAAAATAAAAAAAGTCCATTTCATCGGCATAGGCGGCATAGGAATGAGCGGCATAGCCGAAGTGCTGATCAACATGGGTCTTGAGGTAAGCGGCTCCGACCTCGCGGAAACCCAGATAACCCGACGTCTTGCTTCCCTCGGAGCCGTCGTTCACACGGGCCACAGTTCCGAGAACATAAAAGGAAGCGAAGTAGTCGTATACTCATCGGCAATCCGAGAGGACAACCCGGAAATGATCGCTGCCGCGGCGGTGAGAGTTCCCCTTATACCTAGGGCGGAGATGCTGGCGGAACTGATGAGGCTCAAATTCGGCATCGCCGTTGCCGGAAGCCATGGAAAAACCACGACGTCATCCATGATAGCTTCGGTGCTTTCCCACTGCGGCGCGGACCCGACCATAGTAATCGGAGGAAAACTGCAGACCATAGACTCAAACGCTCACCTCGGAACCGGCCGGTTCATGGTAGTGGAAGCCGACGAGAGCGACGGGTCTTTCGAAAAGCTCTCCCCCGTAGTCACCGTGCTCACAAATATCGACAAGGAGCACCTTGATTACTACGGAAACATGGAAGCACTCGAGCTTGCCTTCTCAAACTTCCTGCACAAAATTCCCTTCTACGGACTCGCCATAACATGCGCCGACTGTCCTAGAACTGCCGAGATAAGCAGAAAATTCAACAAAAAGATACTGACTTACGGAATCAGCGCCCCGGCAGACATCATGGCGGAGAACGTACGCTTTTCGCAGCTGCGGACATCGTTTGAAGTTACCTACGGAGGTTATCTGCTTGGAGGGGTGGAACTCAGCACCCTAGGCGCCCATAACGCCCTCAATTCTCTAGCCGCGATAGCCGTGGGAATGGAATTCGGTTTCAGCTTCGAGAAGATAAAAGAGGGCCTCGCCGGTTTTCAGGGTACGGAGAGGAGATTGCAGTTGAAAAGTGAGAAAAAAGGTGTCAAAATAATAGACGATTACGGGCATCACCCGAGCGAGCTGGAAGTTACCATAGAGGCTCTTAAAGCGGCGTTTTCCCGAGAACCGATTCTTCTCTTCCAGCCCCATAGATTTTCTAGGACTAAGCTTCTTTACGACGATTTCGTCAGGGTTTTAGGAAAAATAAAACACCTATACGTTCTTGATATATACCCTGCCGGGGAAAAACCGGTAAAGGGAATAACTTCAGAAAAGCTGGTCGAAGATATAAAAAAGGCGGGCAACGTAAACGCGTGTTACGTGGATGACCCCGACGCTTTTGTGGACCGCATGGCAAACGAGCTTAAGAAAGGAGACATCCTGCTTACCTCGGGCGCCGGAAATGTCTGGAAATACGGGGATAAGATCGCGGAGTTGATCGGATGAGCAGCGCAATTCAAGACAAGGATCTTGACATACTGGACAACTACCCGATGAGAAAATATCTGTACATAAAAGTCGGGGGAGAGGCAAAGCGCCTCGTGTATCCGCGGAACATGAAAAGTTTCCTTGAACTGCTCAGGCACTCACACGAGGCAGGGGAAAAAGTCACCGTGCTCGGAGCCGGCTCCAACACCATAATAACCGAGCGGGGAATCGACGGCGTGGTTATAAGCACGAGGAAGCTCAAGGAAGTGCGCATGGACGGCACACGCGTTGAAGCCGAATGCGGCGCGATGCTGTCGTCGATAATGAACAGATCGATTCGCCTTGGACTTACCGGGTTCGAGTTCGCCGCAGGCATACCGGGAACGGTGGGGGGAAGCATATACATGAACGCCGGCGCGAACGGAGGAGAGATAAAGGACGCGGTGAGGAAAGTTTACATATGGCACGAAGGAGCAGAAAAGGAACTGTCAAGAGAAGAGATAAACTTCGAGTACAGGAAAAGCAATCTGCCCGAAGGAGCCATAGTCACAAAAGCGGTATTTGAACTGCGCAGAGGAGACAGGGAAAAGAGCGAAGAAAACGTGAGGCAGTACCTCGCGTACAGAAACAGGACTCAGCCCGTGAAAATGGCTAACACGGGCTCGGTTTTCAAAAATCCACCCACGATGAGCGCGGGAGAACTGCTCGAGGGACTTGGATTCAAGGGGCTTTGCATCGGTGGGGCCAAGTTCTCGGAAATCCACGCGAATTTTATCGTGAATTTCAACAGGGCAAAGGCCGATGATATCATCACGCTCATTGAAAAGGCAAGAGAAACCGCTTTGAGAGAACGGAACATAACGCTTGAGCCTGAAGTCGAGATAATGGGCAGGGAGACGGGAGCCGCATGAACATGCTGACAAAGGGAATATCAGCTGTTTTTCTCCTCTCGGTCTGCGGGATCGCTTTTTTCGCAATTCAGCCGTCAAAGCATTTCACCGTAAAAGAGGTCGTAATCACCGGAAACAGCAAGATAGGCTCCTCGGAAATCATAAAACGCTCCGGCATAAGAGCCGGGTCAACGTCCATGCTGTTTTCGACTTCCAAAGCGGAGGAGAAAATTCTTGAGAATCCATGGGTAAGCGAAATAAGGGTGAAAAAATTTCTCCACGGGAAAATAAAAGTTGAGATCTACGAAAACGAGCCCTTCTGCGTACTATCTCAGGAGGGGGCAGAACCCTACTACATAGATGAGGAAGGGAAAAAGCTTGGTGTCGCGGAGCCGTCGCAAGGTCTTGATTTCCCGGTAATCTCAAGCAAGGGAGAAATCAGTCAGGGCCTTATACTCCAGGCAATCGAGATCCTCAACCTCTCCAAGGCCAGTTCGGCTCTGGGCTGGTCGGAAATTTCCGAGATAGTGGTGGAAGAGGACTTCGGGATCAAGCTTTTAACCCTTGACCGCAGATTCGTAACCTTCGGAAAAAACAATATGAAAAGCAAGTGGCACAAGGTTGAGAGGATGATAGTTCACTCCCGTAAGAAAAACCTGAGAGAAAAAGACATAGACATAAGTTCGGGCGAAGTAGGCGTAATAGGCTACGACTCCTGACATCACAAAATGGCGCAGAGAAGAAACAATTCACTACCGGTAGTTGGTCTCGACATAGGGACGACGAAAGTCTCCGTAGTGGTAGGAGAGATTGACCTAAACGGCAAGACCGAGATAATCGGCGTCGGCAACCATCCCTCTCACGGGCTTAAAAGAGGGGTAGTGGTCAACATAGAAAAAACCGTGGACTCCATACAGAACGCGGTCGAGAAAGCCGAACGCATGTCGGGACACGTGATAAAGGAGGTCCTAGTAGGAATAGCCGGCGGGCATATAAAGGGAATGAACGGGCACGGAATGGTTACCCTGCGGGAAAAAGAGGTGACTCCCAAGGATATCGAGAGAGTCATAGAATCGGCAAACGCCCTTCTGATTCCGGCGGAAAGGGAAATTATTCACGCTATCGCGCAGGACTACACGGTTGACAGGGAAAGCGGCATAAAAGACCCGGTCGGGATCCACGGCTTAAAACTCGAGGCCGACGTCCACATAGTTACGGGTGACGTGACTGCTGCACGGAATATCATAAAATGCATAGAGATGTCGGGGGTAATTTCCGTTGACATGATACTTGAACAGATAGCTTCAAGCGAAGCGGTTCTTACGCAGGACGAAAAGGAAATCGGGGTAGCGATGATAGACTTCGGAGGAGGCACTTGCGATATAGCCGTGTTTATGAACGGAAGCGTGAAGTATACAGAAAGCATCACCCTTGGAGGTGACCACCTTGACAGGGATATCGCATTTGGACTCTCGGTACCGCTTCCGGAGGCAAGAAAGCTCAAGGAAAATTACGGCGTAGCCGCTGCAAAGCAGAATGAATTACCGAGTGACGAGAGAATAGAAGTAAGAAGCGCTTCGGGACACGTGCCCAAGCATATTTTCAAAAGAGACCTTACGACGATAATCCAACTCAGAATGGAAGAGATTTTCACGCTGGTAAAAAAAGAATTCTCAAAGCAGGGGTTCGCCGGCATGCTGCCGGCAGGAGTAGTGCTCACGGGCGGAAGCAGCAAGATGCGCGAGATGTCCACTCTCGTCGAGCGGGTACTGGACATGCCGGTTCGCATCGGGATACCCCGCGACGTAAACGGTCTCACAGACATTATCACCGACCCAATTTACTCAACTGGAGTGGGCCTGGTTAAGTACGCAAGCTTGAATGAAGGGCCGAGCGCCGCGGCAGGGGTCCTTAGACAGAAAAACGTTTTTACAAGAATGAAAGGCTGGTTTAACGAATTTTTTTAAAGGAGAAATCCAACTGGAGGGTAAACATATGGCAAGTTTTAGGATTGAGAATGTTGATAATGGCTTTAACAGAGCCAGAATCAAGGTTGTAGGAACTGGTGGGGCCGGTGGAAACGCCGTCAACACCATGATAAGCAAGGGACTTAAAGAAGTGGAGTTCATCACCGTAAACACGGATTTCCAGGATCTCAGCAAATCACTGGCACCGACGAAACTCCAGATAGGAGAGGGTATATCTAGAGGTTTAGGTTCCGGGGGAAGCCCCCAGCTCGCAAAGGAGGCCGCTATGGAGGACCGCGACCAGATAAGCGAGGTTCTCGGAGAAGCCGACATGGTTTTCATAACCGCGGGGATGGGAGGCGGAACCGGCACTGGCGCTTCTCCGATAATTGCCCAGGCATGCAAGGAGAAGGACATTCTCACCGTGGCGATAGTCACAAAACCCTTTGAATTCGAAGGGGTTGCACGAAAGAACAATGCCGATTACGGAATCGAGGAGCTGGACAAGTATGTCGACACGCTGATTGTAATTCCCAACGATAAGCTTGCGGCCATACACAAAGTCAGCATCCTTGACGCCTTTCGCCAGGCTGATGAAGTTCTTTACCAGGCGGTAAAGGGGATTTCCGACATCGTTACGGGAACCGGTTACATCAACGTCGATTTTGCCGACGTGAAAAGCATAATGGCAAACCACGGAGGCAAGGCCCTTATGAGTTCCGGATTCGCACAAGGTCCGAACCGGGCAGCTCAGGCGGCGCAGATGGCCATAACAAGCCCTCTTCTCGAGGAAGTGTCCATTGCCGGAGCCAAGGGGATACTGATGAACGTAACGGCTTCTGAGGACTTCGGAATCGAAGAGCTTAACGAAGCGTGCAGCCACGTAAGGGAAAGAGCAAACGGCGATATCGACCTGATTTTCGGTCTGGTCTTCGATGAAAAAGCCAAGGATTTCGTGAGAATCACTGTGGTTGCGACCGGAATAGAAAATTATATCGACAAGAAGGCCGCCGATATAATTTCAGAGCAGCCGTACAACCCCGACATGGAGGAAGACCTCGATATACCGACTTTCGTCAGAAGAAGAGAAAGAATCGCCGCCCGTTAAGAATGTCCGGCGCGGTGTCAGACAACCTCGGACCTGCCTTCCTTAAGGAATGGCAGGTCCACCCTCGGGGTATCGATCCAGAGTCCTTCAATATCGTAGAACTCCCGTACGGGCCGGTAAAACACGTGGAGAACTACGTCTACGAGGTCAAGCAGCACCCATCTGCCCTCTGAAACGCCTTCGGTTCCGAATACCTTTACCCCGCGTTTCTTAAGTTCCCGCTCAACGCTTTCCACTATGGTCCGCACCCCCCTGTCGGAGTTTGCGCTGCAGACGACGAAATAATCCGCCACGTCGCTTTTTTCCTCAATTTCCAAGACCACGGGATTCTCCGCTTTTTTCTCCCAAGCGGCGCGGGCGACAAGCAAGGCTTTTTCCCTGGACTCTATGGTTTTCCCTCCAGCTGGTAAAGGCCGTTTTCCGCTATGTATCCCTCCACTTGGGGAGCGACCAGATACCTTAGGGAACTGCCCCGGCGCGCGAGTTCCCTCACTTCCGTGGAAGAAACCCTTATGCCGGCGATATCTACGAAAAACAAATCATTTGAGCTTGTGTGAGCAAAAACATCCATACCCTTATCGTTATAAGAATATCGAAAGTCATTTCCAAGGGCAAGAGGAATCGGACCGGCGGAATCGGGGAGATCGTAACCGGGACGGCGAAGAACAACGAAACTTGAGTGGTTAAAAAGCTCTGTGAAGTCTTTCCATGTTTCTATCTCGGCGAAAAGTTCGGAACCCATTATGAAATAATACTCGTTTTGCGGACTGCTCTTATTAAGCGACCTGAGCGTATCGATAGTGTAGGACGGGGGCTCCCTGCGAAGTTCCATGTCGGAAACCTTGAAACGGGGATTGCCCCTCACCGAGAGGTTAAGCATATTGAGCCTGTGGGAGGAGTCGGCCATGGTTTCTGAACTTTTATGAGGAGAAACAAAAGTCGGAATGAAAACCACCTCGTCAAGCGCGAGTCTTTCGCTTATCTCCTCAGCAGCCCTCAGGTGACCCGAATGCATGGGATCAAATGAGCCGCCCATAAGACCTATTCTCATATATAACCCTCTATCATCATTTCATCGCCGAACCTTCTGACCTTAATATTTTTGATATTGATCGCCTCCTCAATCGATTCCTTCCCAAGGTCCCCGATCATGCTTACTCCGTCTCCTCCAATAATCCTGGGCGAGTAGAAGAAGACTACCTTGTCAACCAGGCCCTCGCGCAGAAAACAGGCCCCTACCCTGCTCCCTCCTTCGACCAGGACACCACACATCCCCATGGCCCCGAGTTCGCGAAGAAGGTCTGTGGCAGATACACGGCCCGTGGCATCGGATTCTAATCTCAGGATCTCGGCACCGAGCTTGCGAAGCCTCTTGGCCTTAGGCTGTCCCGCGGACTGCGTAGTGGCTATTATGGAGCGGGGATGAGTGCTGAAAATCTTCGCTTCGGGCGAAATACGAAGCTTTGAATCCATAATCACCGGGACTGGCTGGCGTACGTTTCCCCCGACCAGGCGAACATCAAGTCCCGGGTCGTCCGCACGCACCGTGTTTATCCCGACAATTACGGCATCCACTTTTTTTCTCAGGCAATGAGCCATTTCTCTCTGCCTCACGCTCCCTATCCATTTGGAATCACCCGTCACCGAAGCTATCTTGCCGTCAATTGTCGAGGCGGATTTCAGGATCACGAAAGGGAGCCCCGAGACGACATGCTTGTTGAAAAACTCGTTTATTCCCGCACATTCTCTCTCAAGCACCCCAGTCCTTACGGTTATCCCGTTTTCGCGAAGCCTCGCTACCCCGTTTCCGCTTACCCTGGGATTAGGATCAATGGCTCCCACGACAACATCGGATATTCCCGAGGCTATTATAGCGTCAGTACACGGAGGAGTAAGCTTTTCTGTATGGCAGCAGGGCTCAAGCGTCACGTAAAGCGTGGCGCCCTCAAGAGAGATTCCTTTCTTCGCGGCGTCTAGGAACGCTTCTATTTCCGCGTGAGCAGATCCGGCTTTTTTATGGTAGCCACGGCCCACAATCCGTCCCTCAACTACGCAGACGGCGCCGACCATGGGATTGGGGCTGGTGCACCCTTCTCCCCTGAGGGCAAGCCTCAGAGCTTTCTTCATAAACTCCGTGTCGTTTCGAGCGGGCATTAAAAAACCTAGTGCAAAGCCTCCTTATCCGATGTGAAAAGCGCTTTTGTGAACTGTTCGGCGTCAAATTCGTGCAGATCCCCGAGACCTTCCCCGACCCCGATGTACTTGACTGGAAGACCGAGCTGTTCCGCTATCGCCACTATTATTCCTCCCTTGGCAGTTCCGTCGAGCTTCGTAAGAACTATACCCGTCACCCCGATGGTCTCGCCGAAAACTCTTGCCTGCTCCACTGCGTTCTGTCCAGTAGTCGCGTCAACGACAAGGAGAATCTCATGCGGAGCTCCCTCAAGTTCCCGCGCTACCACCCTTCTAAGTTTCTTGAGTTCATCCATAAGTCCCGTTTTTGTGTGAACCCGCCCTGCGGTATCTATTATGAGCAGGTCAATACCTCTTGAAACCGACGCAGCTACCGCGTCGTAAGCCACGGCGGAAGGGTCGGCTCCGGCCTGGCCGCGAAGAAAATCGCTTCCCACACGTTCGGCCCAGACGCCGAGCTGTTCAACCGCGGCCGCCCTGAATGTGTCGGCGGCGGCGACCATTACTTTTTTCCCGTCCTGCGTGAATCTGTTAGCGATTTTCCCTATGGAAGTAGTCTTTCCGACGCCGTTAACTCCAGCAACCATGAAAACCGTCGGCTTGGCGGAAAGTTCCGCTACCGGGCTCTCAACTCCCCTCAGGATATCGAGAATCTCCTTCTCCAGAAGGGTTTTTATTCTCTCCATGTCTCCGCTTTCTCCCGCCGTGACAGCGGATGAGACTTTCTCTCTCAGTTTCGCGGTTGTAGAGACACCCATATCCGACATTATCAGTATCTCTTCGAATTCATCCCAGGTGCCGTCATCCATCCGCCCGGACGAAAAAACATGCTCAAGATTCTGCAAGATCCCCCTGCGGGTCTTAGAAAGCCCGAAGCTCAGTCTTGAGAAGAAAACTTTTTCCGTATCCTCTTCTTTTTCTTCCGCGACAACCTCCTGCTGCGGTTCCGGCGTGACTGTATCTTTTTCGGGCTCCGCTTCGGCTGGTTCAGGCTCTACTTCCGCTTCTTCGGCAGGAACTGGCTCTTTCGGAACTTCAGTCGGCTCAACCCCGGGTACGGGGGCCGCGGGCGGCTCCGCAGCAATCTCTTTTTCCTCCGTAGCTGCGGGCTCGGGGGCGACAAACTGCGGTTCGTCTACGGGTTCTGGAACTTCCGGGGGCACGGGTTCCGCGGGCGGCTTCGCAGGTTCTGTAATAACTGGCTCAGGCTCTTTTGGCTTCGCCTCCACGGCGGGTCGCGGCGGAAGTTCTTTTTTTCTTAAGAAGAAACGAATCGCCACAAAGGCGGCGATGGCTATTGAGATCGGGATAATAACCGCCGGGTCGATATGGGTTCCAATTCCCGAGAAAAGTTCAGTAATCTCTTTCATATGGCCTATACGGTTGAGAACAGTTTCTTACCGACAAAGAATGGACCCAAGCTTTCAAGATACCTTGAAGTCTGCTGCGTTTTTCTCATTCTCTCCACTAGCGCGGAGAGCGGATAGAGCTCTTTGCCCAGAATCCCTATAACGAAATCATTGTCATTTTTATCAAGACCGTGACTAGCAAGACGGATGTCCTTAGCGTATCCGGCGTCTCCGAACTGAAACCCTATCTTTCCGTGTTCCGCCAGAACGGCTCTTTGCTCCTCCGGAGTGAGGGTTTCAAAAGCCTTTGCCCTTCTAAGCGGGTACCAGATGGCCCACGTAAGTTCCGGGTCAAAAATCTTCTGCGTCGGACCTGAAATCAGGGTTCTTTCAAGGTCTTTTTCATAGCCCAGAGAATAGGTTCTTCCAAGCATCGTGTACTCGGGCTTCGATTTAAGTTCGGCAAAAGAAGAGCCTGCGAGAAACCTTCTGAGCTCCGTAACAAAAAAATCGGGAGTCTCGCTCATGGTCAAAAAGCCCACGCCTCCATAATCATTTACGTCCGCATAGAGAACCGCCGTTACAGAAGAGTTTTCCAGATCTCGCATCAAGCGGGACTCAAGTGAGGGATCAAGACCTCCGAAGCCGAGAAACTGCATGAAAAGCCTTCTGTCAAGAAACATGGTTTCTCCCCCATCGCCTCTTCCCTTCTCGCTTAAGTCAAGCCGACTGCCTTTAGGTCTGTTCATGTTTCGTCACCGGACTTAGGGGTTAAGTATGTATGATTTAAGGGTCTAACTCAATGTAATAAACCTCAATTAAACCACTGTGGTATATTCTTATAAAGAAGCGAGGAGCGGGGGTAATGCTGAACAAGCCCAGTTTTTCTGACTTAGCCTATAAAAACAAAAAGAAAGTAACCCGTAAGCAGCGGTTTCTCGAAAAAATGGATGAGGTCTTACCGTGGAAACAGTTGCTTGAACCGATATTAAAGAAATATCCGAAGTCGAGCAAGGGACGCCGACCTATCCCGGCCAGGGTTATGCTGCGGATTTACCTGATGCAGCAGTGGTATGGGTTGTCTGATCCTGCCATGGAGGAAAGTCTTTATGATATTGAGTCCATGCGCCGTTTTGCCGGAGTGTCGATGCAGAGAATTCCGGATGAGACT
Organism: Thermodesulfobacteriota bacterium; assembly: GCA_047518015.1. Lineage (GTDB taxonomy): Bacteria > Desulfobacterota_D > UBA1144 > Nemesobacterales > Nemesobacteraceae > Nemesobacter. Next base: position 28,532 of record JAKZRS010000052.1, read on the forward strand.
ACTCTTTGCAAGTTTCGGCACTTTCTGCTTAAGAATCAAATAACCGAGGAATTGCTTCGTCTCGCTGAGCAGTGTTTATCAGAACGCGGCTTGACGGTCAGCAAAGGCAGGATTACTGACCCCAGAGTGCGCCGAGTTAAACAAAAAAACAGCACGGCCAAACGTATACGGCGATAAAAAACGGACAAGCCCCCATCATCCCCCAATTCCATATATTCCGCCAAGTATTATCTTCAGGTCAGGGACAGGGAAGTCGATGGGAAGATGCTAGCTGCTTTTCTGAACCGATTCAGACACCAAACCGTCTCATTGGTGCATCATATTCAGGAATTCCGCATTGCTTTTCGTTCCCCGAAGCTTGTCAAGCAGAAATTCCATTGATTCGGTAGTGTTCATCGGATTGAGGATCTTTCGAAGAAGCCATATGCGGTTAAGCTCAGATTCAGGGATAAGAAGCTCTTCCTTCCTGGTTCCCGATCTCTGAAGATCTATGGCTGGGAATACCCTTCTCTCCGCAAGGCGCCTGTCAAGGTACACTTCCATGTTTCCCGTTCCCTTAAACTCCTCGAAGATAACTTCGTCCATGCGGCTTCCGGTATCTATAAGGGCGGTGGCTATTATGGTAAGGCTTCCGCCTTCCTCAGTGTTTCTCGCGGCCCCGAAAAATCTTTTGGGTCTCTGAAGAGCGTTTGCCTCGATTCCTCCCGAGAGCACTTTTCCGCTCGATGGGCTTACGGTGTTGCTCGCTCTTGCGAGCCTGGTGAGGCTGTCTAGCAGAATAACGACATCTTTTCCGTGCTCGACGTACCTTTTTGCCTTCTCAATCACCATGTCGGCGACCTGTATGTGCCTTTGCGCCGGTTCATCAAAAGTTGAACTGATGACTTCTCCCTTGACCGACCTCTGCATGTCGGTGACTTCCTCCGGGCGCTCATCTATAAGCAGCACAAACAGTTCAACTTCGGGGTGATTTTCCGTTATCGCGTTGGCTATCCTCTGGATGATTATGGTCTTACCGGTTCGTGGAGGAGCCACTATCACTGCTCTTTGTCCCTTTCCCACCGGCACGAAAAGATTCATCACCCTTGAGCAGAACTCGTTTTTGTCATATTCAAGGTCGATTTTTTTATCCGGGTGAAGGGGAACGAGGCTTTCAAAACGCGTTCTCCGCCTGCATACCTCGGGAGAGTCGAAATTGGCTTGCTCTATTTTCAGAAGAGCCAGATTCTTTTCTCCCTCTCTCGGAAGCCTCACGAGGCCTTTTATCGAGTCTCCGGTTTTCAGGCTGAAAGACTTTATTTGGGATTTTGAGACGTATATATCGTCGGGGCTCGGCAGATAGCTGTACTTGGGAGACCTTAGAAAACCGTAACCTTCGGTCAGGATTTCAAGCACACCTTCAGCTATTATGGAACCGTGTTTTTCACTCTGCGCCTTAAGCAGGGAGTAGATCAGTTCCTGCTTTGCCATTCTGGCGGTGTCTTCAATACCTGCCTGCCTGCTCAGTTCTATGAGATCCGAAGGCTTTTTCGCCCTGAGATCGTTCAGGTAAACCAGCTTGCCGTTTGCGCTGTTCTGCTCCTCTTTTTCCGGGACAGTGTCTTTTTTCTGGACAGCGTCGGCAGCTTCCGCTTTAGAGACTTTTGCCATACGATGAAACTCCTTGAACTAAGGTATGTTAAATTTTTGGTTCAAAAAACAATCGAGATCTTTTGGGGTGTCAGGAATGCGATAATCGCGTGTGCTAAGAGTTTAAAATGAAAAACCAGTACAACCGATGCAATTAATATTATTGCTGCGTAACGGGATTGTCAATACCTAAAACCGAACTTGCCGAAAGAAAAGGACTCTTAAACTCCTCCCAGCTTTTCCTTTGAGAACCCCGCTTCCGCCTGACAAGCACGTTTAATGTCTCGGGTTCTGCGGCTAATTTTAGAAGAAAGATACTTGAATCAGAACAGATGTCAAGGACTTCGGCTTTCGCGCCACTTCCCGTCCACCATGGTGATTTTCGTACCGTTGTGGCAATTTGAGGGAATTCCCAGTTATACTTGAGGAAAGGAAATACGCAGGAATAAAAAAACAAGGGGGTGAGCTAAGATGTCGGGCCATTCCAAATGGGCAAACATAAAGCACAGAAAAGCCGCGGTTGACACCAAGCGGGGCAAGGTATTCACCAAGCTTATCAGGGAACTTACGGTTGCCGCAAAGGAAAGAGGGGGCGATCCGGAAGCCAATCCGCGTCTTCGCACCGCCATAACTACCGCGAAGGGCGCTAACATGCCTAACGACACGATCGACAGGGCGATAAAGCGGGGCACAGGGGACATCGAGGGAGTAGTCTACAACGAAATATTTTACGAAGGGTACGGACCCGGCGGAAGCGCCGTATACGTAAAGACTCTTACCGACAACAAAAACAGGACTGTCTCCGAAATAAGAAGAATATTCACGAAACACGGCGGAGGGCTAGGCGAGAACGGCTGCGTGGCGTGGATGTTCGATCTGAGGGGAAGAATCGCATTCCCGGCAGACTCGGTTGATGAGGATGCTATTTTCGATCTGGTCATAGACGCGGGGGCTGACGATGTGCGTACCGAGGACAGCGAGATCGTGGTGGTAGCTCCAACGGAGGACTACGAAACCGTGAAAAGAGCGGTTTCTGATGCCGGAATCCAGTACGAATCCGCCGAAGTCACCATGATCCCGCAGACAAGCGTGAGGATTGAGGGCCGGGATGCCGAGCACATGATAAGGCTCATGGAAGCGCTTGAAGACAGCGACGACGTTCAGAACGTGTACGCCAACTTCGATATAGACGAACAGTTACTCGAAGCAATTGGATAACAATGCCGACACCAGGGTCATGGGAATCGACCCGGGATCAAGATCCTGCGGCTACGGAATCGTGGACGGCGCGGGGAGCCGGCTAAGCTACGTAACCAGCGGAACGATTACTCCCGCGTCCGGAAATTCCTCTGCCGAAAGGCTTAACGACATTTACGTCGGTCTGCTGAGGGTAATTGACGATTACAATCCCTCGATCGTATCGGTCGAGGAAATGTTTTTCGCCAAAAACGCGAGGAGCGCCATAAAACTCGGCCAGTCAAGAGGAATAGCAATCCTGGCGGCGGCGCAAAGAGGAATACCGGTAAGCGAGTACGCCCCCACCAGGGTAAAGCTCGCACTGACCGGCAAAGGCAGGGCGGGCAAGGAAGAGATGGCGAAAATGCTCTCCTACATGCTCGGAGTCAGTGAATTTCAGAGCATGGACGAGTCCGACGCACTTGCGATCGCGATCTGCCACTTAAACCTCTCAAGATACGGACTGCTGGACAGCGAGCTTAAAGGTGTAGGCAGCCGACGCAGGAAAAAGAGATACACGATAAATGATTTATCTGCTTAGAGGTGTAATCGCTTGTAAGGAAATCGGAACCGTCGTCGTTGACGTAGGCGGGGTCGGTTACGGCGTTACTGTTCCCCTTTCGACTTACTACAGCCTGGGAGCAGCCGGGGAAGAGATTGAACTAAAAATACACACTAGCCATAAGGAAACCAGCATTGAGCTGTTCGGCTTTCTCACTAACGAGGAGAAAAGGCTTTTCGAGAAACTCATAAGCGTTTCCGGCATAGGACCGAAAGCGGCAACGAACGTGCTTTCCAGCATTTCAGTTCCGGAGCTTGTAAGATCCATAATAAACGGGAACCTCGCGCAGAGAAAAATCCGCGGAATCGGCACCAAAACGGCTACCAAGATAGTAAACGAACTTAAGGACAAACTCGATGATCTCGCTTTGGATGAAAAGTCCTCAACATCAAACACCATGTTAAACGATACGGTCTCCGCACTGCTTAACCTGGGATACACCAGGTCTGAGGTGGAGAAAAAAACCTCCGAGATCAAAAAAATCATCGAGGTCTCGGGATCCATCGAGGATGTTCTCAAAAATTCTCTTAAGGTAATAAGAAACTAGATGTCGGAGAACACAAGAAAAACCGTTTCGCCTGAATACACGGAAACAGATGAGCTTACGGACGTAAATCTCCGTCCCGCTTTTCTTCGGGATTTTATCGGGCAGCCCCGCGTAAAGGAACAGGTCACCATATTTATCGGCGCAGCCAAGGCAAGAGGCGAAGCCCTTGACCACGTGCTTCTTTCCGGTCCCCCCGGACTTGGGAAAACCACCCTCGCGCACATATTCGCAAACGAACTCGGCGCGGGTCTGCATCTCACCTCGGGTCCGGTCCTCGAAAGAACCGGAGATCTCGCCTCCATGCTTACCAACCTTGGTGAAAAGGACGTGCTTTTCATCGACGAGATACACAGGATGAACAGGGTTGTAGAGGAATACCTCTATTCGGCGATGGAGGATTTCAATATCGACCTCATGATAGGAGAAGGCCCTACGGCGAGATCGGTAAAAATAAACCTGAACAGGTTTACGCTCATAGGAGCGACCACGAGAACGGGACTTCTCACCTCCCCGTTTCGCTCCCGGTTCGGAGTTGAACTCAGGCTTGATTACTACAGCACGGAAGAGCTTTCAAGCATAGTGAAAAGATCCTCCAGGATTCTGGGAGTCGAGGTAACGGATGAGGGTGCCCAGGAAATGACCTCAAGGGCAAGGGGAACTCCCAGGATAGCAAACAGGCTTCTTAAGAGGGTAAGGGACTACTCCCAGATGAAATCGGACGGTCGTATAACCGAGCCCGTGGTCCAGGACGCGCTTTCGATGCTTGAGATCGACTCAAGGGGGCTTGATAACCTTGACAGGGCGATACTAACCGCCATAATCGAAAAATTCGGAGGCGGTCCGGTAGGAATAGACACCATTTCAGCCGCGGTGAGCGAAGAGAAAGACACAATAGAAAATGTTTATGAACCCTTCCTTATAAGGGAGGGACTCGTGGAGAAAACCCCCAGGGGAAGAAAGGCTACGCAGCTTGCCTACAGACACCTCGGACTCAGCCGAACCGAGAGTCAGCCGAAGCTTCTCTGATCCGCACAAAGAATCAGAAGACCATCAGTCAAGCGGGATTTCCCTTATGAACTCGTCCCAGTGATTCCCGGAAATAGCGTCTATTATTTTTCTCGGTTCCTTGTAACCCTTTTCTCCGGGGAACATTTTACTGTATACCTCGTCTCTTATCTCAAGCCACCTGTCTATAGCCGCGTAGTTTTTGAATTTAACCACGGTCTTGTAGGTCCAAAGCGGCTTTATGGTATGTATCCTCTGTGAATACATCCTGTAATCGTCAACGGTGATACCCATCTTTTTCATTTCCTGCCAGAAAGGGAAAAGACGTGTTCTGTATACCCTGAGAAACTCTTCGCGGTTCTCGGGCGCCACGGTATAGAAACTTTCTTCCACTACGACCGTGTATCTGCCCTCCTCCGCACGAACCGCAGCGGCGGTCGCAAGAAAGAAAATCAGGATAGAAACGGCCAAGACACAATGTTTTGCTGACACCTTGATTCCTCCATTAAGCACGGTATTGATGGATGTTTGCGAAATCAACCCGGTTTTCAATTGTACCTGACCGTGAGGGGGACTATATATATAGTTGCCTAAGCTGCAAGATTGTCTAGAACTGCGGGGATATACAACTGGCGGGGAGACGGGTTTCAAGGGGGAGGCCGTTC